>JANPKF010000689.1:0-8929 GCA_031425895.1 Caulobacteraceae bacterium
GCGGGCGGGACCGGCCAGTCGTCGGGGGGGAGTAAAGGCCGGCCCCGCCCTGGCGGCGCCCTGGAGCAGGTACGCGCCCCGACCCGAAGGCCTGACGCCGCGTAGCGGGAAGGCCGTCTGCTGGACCGGCATATCTCTCCCCGCTCCAAGCTACGGGCGCCCTTTCTGACCGGATTTGGGTCAAATCGAAAAATATCCGATAAATCCAAATCCCGGGTTGGACCGTAACTGGAGTTCATGAGTTACGCCGCCAGCCCGACGAACCATGGCCGTGCCGCTTCCGGAGGGAACGGCCCCGCCGCCGCGCCGGAACGACGACGACACACCTGGGGGACGGGTATGACAACCGATCTGGACCGCGAGCGTCTGAAACGCACGATCGCCAACGTCGCCGGGGGCGACCGGGCGGCGATGTCCGAACTCTACCGCGCCACCTCCGCGAAGCTGTACGGCGTCTGCCTGCGCATCGTTCGCGACGACGCCGAGGCCGAAGAGGTGCTGCAGGAGGTCTATCTGACGGTCTGGAAGCGCGCTGCCGCCTATGACCCCGACAAGGCCAGCCCGATCACCTGGCTGGCCGCCGTCGCCCGCAATCGCGCCATTGACCGGCTGCGGGCCGCGGGGGCGCGGGTGGTGCGCAGTTCGGGCCCTATCGATGGGGCGCTTGAGCTGGCCGATCCCGCCTCGGACGCCGAAGCCAGCCTGAGCCACAGTGAGGACAGCCGCCGTCTGAAGCGCTGCCTTGAGGGTATCGATCCGGATCACGCCGGCCTGATCCGCCGCGCCTTCTTCGGGGGTCTCTCCTACAGCGACCTTGCCCAGGCGGCCGGACGGCCCCTCGGCACGGTCAAGACCTGGATCCGCAAGGGTCTGATGAATTTGAAGGTTTGCCTCGAGTCATGAGCGCCACCAGCCCCACCCATCCCCAGGATCTGAGGGCCGCCGAGTATGCCCTCGGCGTCCTGGAAGGCGCCGCCCTCGCCGACGCCCAGGCGCTGTCCCGGAGCGACGCCGCCTTCGCCGACGCGGTCGATACATGGGAACTGCGCCTTGCAGCCCTGGCTCTCTATCTGCCCGAAGTACGGCCGCCAGAGCGGGTGTGGGAGGCGATTCGCCTCCGCCTGGGTCCCGCGCCGGCCAATGACAACGGCCACTGGTGGAACAGCCTGGACGTCTGGCGCGGCCTTAAGGCCGCGTCGGTCGCCGTCGGCGCTATCGCCCTCGGCATGCGGGTTGCGCCCGACCAGACCAGCCTGGTCAAGCCTGAGCCGCCGCCCCTCGTCGCCGCCGCGCCGTGGACGGCGGTGGTCGCTGCCGCTGACGGTGGTCCCAAGCTCGCCGCCATTACGGTCGACAACGACCTGAAGCGCATCGTCGTGACGCCCCTGGCGCTGACCGCCGAACAGGCAAGGTCGCTCGAACTCTGGGTCGTGCCAGCCGATGGTTCCGCGCCCCGCTCGCTCGGCCTGGTCAGGGCCAACGGCGCGACCGTGCTGTCCGCCGCCCTGCCGGTCGAGGCCAAGGGGGCGGCCCTGGCCATCTCGCGGGAGCCGGCCGGCGGTTCGCCCACCGGCGCGCCGACGGGACCGATCCTTGGTGTCGGGGCGCTAAGCGGAACCTAGCGCTTCACCGGCTTCGGGAAGGCGTAGGACAGCTCGGCGATCGCCGTCTCGGCGTCGATGATCAGCTCCGGGACGACACCGTCCTGCCCGGGGCTGACGACCACCACCTTCAGGACCTCCAGCTTGTCCCGGACAGGCGAGAGCATGCAGCCCTTCTGTCCGCGGGTCCTGGCGGTGACGGCGCAATGCATGATCAGCGCCTCGCCGGCGGCCGAGCCGACAAAACTGTAGGGGCTCGCGTACATCAGGTCGCCCTTGTACTTGTCCTTGGCGGTTCGCTTGAGGAACAGCGGCGGCGGGTTGCCGCCCTTCCAGACGGTCGAGGCGCTGGAGGTCCAGGACCCGGTGGTCATCATGGCCCGGATGGATCGGAACAGAACGCCCGGCTTGTCAGTGCGCTCGATCAGAGCGCCGGCCCTGGCGGCCAGGGCTTCGGTGCGGATGGCGGCCGGGTCGCGGGCCAGCGAACCGGTCAGCTCGGCGGGAGTGGCGCCGGCCCGCAGCCGTTCGGTCATCAGGGCGATGGCCGGAGCCGTGGGCGCCAGCCAGCGACCGCGGGCCGCGAACTGGGCCCGGGCCTCCTTGGCCTTGCCTTCGGACAGGTTGCGACCGACAGCCTGGAAGTCGAGCAGCTCCTCGGACTTGGCGGCGGAATCAGCGGTGTTCAGCGACTCGCCAGACGCTATGGCCTTGTCGGCGGCGACGCGGGCCTTGGAGGCCAGATCGTTGGACCTGGCCTGGTCACCGGCCATCATGTAGGCCACGGATCGGCGGGCCAATATGATCGCCGGCTCATCCTCCGGTTCAGTCTGGAAGGTGCGGAAGTTCTGATACAGGTGCTCGTAGTCGAGCGCCGACTCTACCCATTGGCCGGCCCATTGGCGCGCGTCGTAGCGGTCACGCAGGCTGATCGGCAGCACGCGGGTGTACTGGTCCCAGAAGGAGGCCTTGGCCGGTGTCATCTCGGCGGTCAGCCCGACATAGGGCGCGGCGCGCTGCAGGTTGATGATGTCCCAGCGCGAGGCCTGCGCCATCTCCAGCGCCTTGGCCTCGGCTTCGGCGGAACGGCCGAGACGAAGCAGGGCGGCGGCCTCGATCTCCAGGCGGGACAGGCCCAGAGACCGGCGGTAACCGAGGTCCGTGGCCTTCTTGCCGGCCAGGGTCTCGACCTTGCCGGCTGTGGCCAGGGCGCCGGCGTGATCGCCGGCTTCCAGCTGGTGCACGGCCTTGGCGAGGGTCAACTGGACCAGCCGGATGGGGTCCGCCTCGCCGGCGATGGCCTGGTCGCAGGCGGCGACGCCTTCGGCGCCCTTGAGCCGTTTGTTGTCATCCGGCGTCTCCGGCCCTCCGACCAGGCCCCCGACGATGCCGGCCGTCGCGGTGATGGCGAAGATCATCGCCGTCGCCTCGGCCGCCGAGATGTGGCGGCCCTTGCCGTCGCAGCGCACGAAGGCCGAGCCGTCCGGCTTTTCCGCAGCGGGCGCGGCGGCGGCGGGCAGGGCGATGGCCTGCAGGGCTACGGCGGCGGCGGTCAGAGCGGCGATGCCGGCGCGGCTGGAACGGGTCATGATGGGCTCCCCCCGGAGAAAACTGTGCTGCCGACCTGATAGCAGTTGTCTTCTCCGGGGCAAGCGGTCCCGGGCCTTGGGCTAGTTGGCCCACATGACGTATTCGCCCTTCAGGTTCCGCTCCTTGTTGAGCGGCTGATCGATGAAGAAGGGCGCCTCGACCAGGGCGGGCCACAGGGGTTTGCCGGCCTTGCGGTCCTGCTCGTCGAGCAGCGCAGTCAGTCGCGCCAGCTGGGCCGGGTCCGAGGTCGCCAGGTTCTTCTGCTCGGTCGGGTCGACACCCAGGTTGAACAGCCAGGCCGTCTTCGGTCGTTCGGACAACTGCAGCTTCCAGTCGCCGTCGATCACCGCGCGATAGTGGCCTGAGCGGAAGAAGAGCGGCCGAGGCGCGGCCTTTCCGGACACCAGGGTCATCAGGTCGACACCGTCGACCTTCGGGCCCACCGGGACGCCGGCCGCCTGGGCGGCGGTCGCGAAGATATCGATATGCATGGCGCGGTTCGGGGAGACGGTGCCAGGCTCGACCCGGCCCGGCCATTTCATCAGGAAGGGCACGTTGACGCCGCCCTCGAAGAAGGTCGCCTTCCAGCCCCGGAAGGGTTTGTTGATGTCGCGCAGGCCGATGTAGTTGGCCCCGCCGTTGTCGCTGGTGAAGATCACGATGGTGTTGTCCGCCAGGCCCTGCTTGTCGAGCTCGGCCAGCACCTTGCCGACATTGCGGTCCAGCGCCCGGATCATCGCCCCGTAGACCCGGGTGGTGTGGTCGGGGATGTCCTTCAGCGCCTCATAGTCTTCCTTCGTCGCCTGCAGTGGCGTGTGCGGAGCGTTGAAGGCCAGGTACATGAAGAAGGGCCGGCCGGCGTTGGCGTCGATGGCCTTCACCGCTTCGTCGCCGAAATAGTCGGTGACATAGCCCTTGGGCTCGAACGGCTTGCCGCCATTCCAACGCACCGAATAGGGCAGGTTCGGCCACAGATATTTGTCGATCGGGTCGAACTCCTGCTTGGAGTTGACGACGTTCGGGTCATTGGGCTTCAGGAACATGCCCGCGCCGACCAGAATGGCCAGGCTGTCGTCGAAGCCCTGGCCATTGGGCTTCATGGCCGGCGACTCGCCCAGGTGCCATTTGCCGATGTGCAGGGTGCGATAGCCCTGCGCCTTGAGGGCCTCGGCGATGGTCGTTTCGCCGGTCGGCACGCCCATCTTCTCGACCGGCGGCATCTCCTTGGCCCGGTCGGCGTAGTAGACCGGCTTGATCGGCCCGTCGCCCATATGGGTGACTTCGCGGGCGAAGCTCTTGGGCACGGCGGTGAATTCGAAACCGAAGCGGTTGGGGTAGCGGCCGGTCATCATCGCCGCCCGCGAAGGCGAGCAGGTGGCGTTGGCCGCATAGCCGTTGGCGAAGCGGACGCCGGTCTTGGCGATGCTGTCGATATGGGGAGTCGGAACCTTGCCCTCGACGCCCGTGCCGGTGGCCGTGGTGTCGTTGATGCCAAGGTCGTCGGCGACGATCAGGATGATGTTCGGCGGCCGCTGGCCTGCCGGGCCCGTCGCCGGGGCGGGGGCTGGCCCGCGGGCCCAGGTCACGTCCTGGTTGGGGCCGATCGGCTGTTTCAGCCGGCCGATGATCCCCGGCAGGTAGATCTTGAAGTGCTGGAAGCCGAAGTAGCCGCCGGCCAGGACGACCACCAGGGCGGCCAGGCTGAACAGGGTGCGCTTTTTCATATCATTCCTCCCCAACATCTTTCCTTAGCGGCCGAGCCGCTTGCGTTCGATCTTTGTCGACCCCGCCGGCAGGCTGATCAGGTCGCGGTCCCGGGCCAGCCACAGCGGCCCATTATACAGCTTCCGGGCCTCGCCGACGAACGGCACGTCCAGCCCGGGCAGCGGCAGCGGCGGCACGAGGTGGGTCAACAGCACGGCTTTCACGCCGGCGGTCTTGGCCTCGCGGGCCACATCTTCCGGGCTGGCGTGATAGTTGATGATGTCTTCCAGGATCTTGGCCCGGTTGGTCTGTCCCGCCTTAAGCGCAGCCGCCTTCAGGCGGCGGACCAGCACCGGCGACAGGGCGTCGTGGACCAGCAGGTCTGCGCCCTTCGCATTGGCCGTCAGGCCGGCGTCGGCCGAGGTGTCGCCGCTCACCACCAGGACCCGTCCCTTGTATTCGAAGCGGTAGCCGACGGCCGGATCGACCGGGCCGTGATCGACGCGGAAGGCGGTGACCTTCAGGCCGCCGTCCTCCAGCACCAAGACGCTGTTCTGGCCTTCCGGCATGACGAAGGCCTGGGCCGCGAAGCCGCCGCCGGACGGCGGGGCGACGGCGGCGCCGTGGTGGCCGGTGCGGTAGGTATTGTCGATGGCGTAGGCCTCGCTGAAGCCTGTGGCGAGGCGCTCGACGCCAGGCGGGCCGACCAGCAGCAAGGGCGTGGTGGCCGCGCTGCCGATCCAGCGTTGCAGGGCCACGGCGCTGAGGCCGTCGATGTGGTCCGAATGGAAGTGGGTGAGGAACAGGCGGTCGATCCGCCCGGCCGGAATGCCGCCGCCGGTCAGGGTCTCGGCCGCGCCCTCACCGGCGTCGACCAGGAACACCCGCTGACCGGCGATGACGGTCAGGCAGGGGCCGGAACGCGTACGGTCGGGCAGGGGAGAGCCGGAGCCACAGACAAAGGCGTGCAGCCCGTCCGGCAGGCCGGCGACGGCATCCGCCTTCATGTTGGTCGCCACGGCCCGGTCGCTGAGCTTCAGGGCGATGGGGCCCCTGAACAGCCAGGCTCCGCCGACCAGAACGATGAGGACAACGAGGGCGACAA
The DNA here is from genome assembly GCA_031425895.1 of Caulobacteraceae bacterium. GTDB lineage: Bacteria > Pseudomonadota > Alphaproteobacteria > Caulobacterales > Caulobacteraceae > Caulobacter. The sequence goes on from JANPKF010000689.1 coordinate 6,001, forward strand.
TCCGCTTCATGTGGCTTCCCTTGCGAGGCTGATGAGGTCCTCTTCGACCGCCCAAAGGCGGTCCTGGCCCCAGTGGCCGGGCAGATTTCCGACCCGGAACGACGGCACGCCCCAGAGGCCAAGCTCAAGCATTTCCAGGCGGTTGGCCTCGGCCATGGGGCGCCAGCTCTCGTCCGCCAGACCGGCGGCGACGTCTTCGCGGGTGAGACCGGCCCGCTCAGCCATGGTCCAGAGGCCCTCGTCCGTGGTCGCGTCGATGGCTTCCGAAAAGGCGCCGCCGAGGAAGGATTCGGCGAAGGCCATGCCCTTGCCCTGCGCCATCGCCCGGCCCAGCACGCCCATGCCGCGCTCGACGCCGAGGCCGACCGGATCGACCGTGCGGCCGAAGGGGATGCCCAACCGCATCGCCTCGCGCCAGCAGTCGCGGACAATGTAGATCTGCTTCTCGCGCGGAACGGGCAGGCCGCGCATGACCATCGGCAGCACGGGCCGCAACCGCAGGGTCGCGCCATGCCGCTCGGCCAGTTCGCGCACTCGGCCGGCGGCCAGCCAGGTGTAAGGGCTGCGGAAGGAAGCGAAGAAGTCGAGCGTGAACGGGCTGCGTACCTGCGGCGCCGCGCCCTCCTGCATCAGCCGGGCGACGGGCTGCGCGTCGGGGCGGCGGTGGGCGGCCAGCAGGCCTTCCAGATAGTGCAGGCGGTCGGGCCCCCAGAACCACACCTCGCCGTAGTGGAAGGTAGCGCCTAGGTAGTGGCCCAGCTGCAGCCGCCTGGCTTCGCCTTCGGCCAGCGCCTCTGCGGCCGGGGCCAGCGGGAAGCGTTCGAGGGCGCGGTCGTCGCCGCGCCACAGGGCCTCGCCGATGGCCAGGGCGCGAGCGGCGAAATCGGGCTGGCCCAGCGCCGCGGCCAGCGCCTGCTGGGCGACGGTGGTCTGATCCGCGCTCGGCTGGCGGGCGCCCTCGGGCAGGGACAGGTCATGTGCCTGCGCCAGCCGCGCGGCGTCGCGCAGGCTCCAGCCCGCCAGGCGCTCGCGGTCAGGTGCGGCGCTCTCTATCGGCGGGGGGACCAGAAAGACCTCGACCGCGACGTCATAGCTCGAGGCCAGGCGGGGCAGCAGCTGCACCGCCAGGTGGCTGTAGGGATCGTCCGCCTGATGGAAATAGCGGATCACGCCGCCGGCCGGCTCGCCTTCTGACACCGCGTCTCTCCCGACTTTCAATCAGGTGGCTTGACGCCCCTGAAACAATTGGCACTAATAATGCCAAATTACTAGACGCCGTCAAGGCGGACAGAGGAATGACAACGACATGAAAGTGCTGCGCACGCCGGACGAGCGGTTCGAGGGTCTGAAGGACTACGCCTTCGCCCCCCACTATCAGACGGTCCAGGACGGGCTGCGACTGGCCTATGTCGATGAGGGGCCGCGCGACGCCGCGCCGGTGCTGCTCATGCACGGCGAGCCCAGCTGGTCCTACCTCTACCGCCACATGATCCCCCGTCTTTCGGGAAAGCACCGGGTGCTGGCGCCGGACCTGATCGGCTTTGGCCGCTCCGACAAGCCGGCCGACAAGGCCGACTATTCCTACGAAAAGCATGTCGCCTGGATGAGCGACTGGCTGACGGCCCTGGATCTCAAGGACATCACCCTGTTCTGCCAGGACTGGGGCGGCCTGATCGGCCTGCGGTTGGTCGCCGCCTTTCCGGAGCGATTCGCCCGGGTGATCGTCGCCAACACGGGCCTGCCGACGGGCTCTGGGATGAGCGAGGGCTTCAACCGGTGGCTGGAGATCAGCCAGTCGATGCCGCAGTTCCCGGCCGGGGCCTTCGTCAACATGGGCTCGGGCCGGACCCTGTCGGACGAGGAGATCGCCGCCTACGACGCCCCCTATCCGGACGAGTCCTACAAGACCATGGCCCGCATCTTCCCGACCTTCGTGCCGATCACGCCCGAGCATGCGTCAGTGGCGGAGAACATCGCCGCCTGGAAGGTGCTTGAAGCCTTCGACAAGCCCTTCCTCACCGCCTTCAGCGACGGCGATCCCGTCACCCGCGGTGGCGAGCGCGCCTTCCAGGAGCGGGTGCCGGGCGCGAAGGGACAGCCGCATGTCATCATCGAGGGCGGTGGTCACTTCCTGCAGGAAGACAAGCCTGCCGAACTCGCCGACCTGATCGACAGGTTCATCGCCGGCTGACCCGGCAATCCGCTCCCCGGCGAATGCCGGGGGCGGGACCAAAAAATGAGGAAGCAACATGATCGTCGAAAACCATGTGATGCCCCGCCAGGAACAGCTGATGGGCCTGCTGGGCCTGGGCGGCGACCAGCCGATCCAGATGCTCAACCTGCTGAAATTCCACGACGTCGCCCAGTATGACGACCCGGCCGAGCCGAAGATCAGCGGCCGTGAGGCCTACATGCGCTACGGCGCGCCGATGAGCGCCCTGGTCGCCTCCAAGGGCGGGCGGATCATCTTCTCCAGCAAGATCGATCATCTGGTGATCGGCGAGGTCGGCGAGCTCTGGGATGTCGCCGCCATCATGGAATACCCCAGCCGCGCCGCCTTCGTGGAGATCGCCACCTCACCGGAAGTCGCCGCCATGGGTGTTCACCGCAAGGCCGGCCTCAAGGGCCAGTTGCTGATCCAATGCAGCCCGGCGGCCTGACCATGTCGCGGGTCGGCCTGTCCATCCTGGCGCTGCTGGGCGTTTTCAATATCGTCCGCGGTTGCCTGCACGCCTTCCTGCCCGACAGTGGGGTAGGGTCGATCGCCCATTTCGACCTCTCGCAGGGCGGCCAGACCCTGGTTTTCCTGATGGCTGCCACTGGGGTGGGGCAGATCGGCGCCGGCCTGATCGATCTCGCTGTCGCGGCCCGGTACCGGGTCTTCGCATTGCCCCTGCTGGTGATCGAGACCTTCAAGGCGGTGCTCAGC
>JANPKF010000690.1:0-4446 GCA_031425895.1 Caulobacteraceae bacterium
CGATCTTCGACATGTCGAGAACATCGTTGATCAGATCAAGCAGATGGCTGCCAGCCTCGTGCACCAGTCCGCTGTACTCGCCGTACTTGTCGGGCATCGGGCCGAACAGACGCTGCCGCATGATGTCGGAAAAGCCCATGATGGCGTTGAGCGGCGTGCGCAGCTCATGGCTCATGTTGGCCAGGAAGCGCGACTTGCCGCTGGCCAGCGTCTCGGCGTCGATCTTCGCCTGTTCGAGGGCCGCCTCGCGGGCGTGGTCGGTGGTGGCGTCGCGGACGACGGCCAGGATCATGTCGTCCTCGGCCCTGCGGAAGGAGACAGCGATCCAGCGATCCTGGGCCGCGAGCGGAGCGAAGGCGACCTCGGCTCGCCCGTCCGTGGCGGCGGTCTTCAGGGCGGCGGCGACCGGCTCGCGCTGCGCCGCAAGGGCCGGCAGGCCCATGCGGATAAGGCTGGTGGCGTCGATCCCTTCCGGCGCCCGCCCGTAGATCGCCCGCACCTTGCCATGGGGATACAGCGCGACGAGGAGGTGCGGCTGGTTCGACAACAGGCCGGTCAGTCGCTGAGCCTCGCCGTCCTGTCGCTCTCCGATCTCGCGGGTGCGGCGGCGGGACAGCAACAGGCCCGAGCCCAGGGTCATGCCGATCACCGCCATGCCCAGCAGGCCCAGCGCCATGGCCACCGGCGGGCTGGGCGGCGACAGCGAGACGCCCAGAAGCTGGCCGGCGGCGGCGACAGCAGCGGCGGCGATCGAAAGCAGAGCCCCGGCCACGGTCAGCCGGTCCTGGCCCATCACCAGCGCTATGGCCAACGGACTGAGGCACAAGACGCCCAGCGGCCCGCCGATCCCGCCGGCCAACAGGGACCCCAGCACTCCGGCGGCGGCCGACAGTCCGAGCAGCAGCAAGGGATCGGGGCGCGCGGGCTGGCGCGCCTCGGATTGAGCGTCGGCAACGTGATCGGTCGGATCGTCGGTCAACGGCCTTAAGCTTGGCGTCCCTGCCCTACTGCTGGTCGTTAAGACATTAGCCGCCCGCACCCCTCAGCAGAAGCGCGCACAATCGGCGGGCGACGGATCAAGCGGGGATGACTGTGGACAGCGGGTGAGCCGGTCAGCTGGAGATGTCGTCGATTGCGTCGCCCGGAAAAGCGATCCGTCGAATCAAGGAAACGGATTCGTAAGCGGCGACCGGCATAACTTGGAAACAGCCGCTCGGAAGCGCGGCGCGAAAGGCCAGAATGACCCGCGCGGCCCGCCAGACTGTCGTCTCCTTCGAACCGCCGGCGCCCTCGCCGGGGGCGCTGGCCGCCGAGCGCCGGGCGATCTTCGAAGAGCAGAAAAAGTCCTTCCTGCGCCTGGTCAGCCACGAGCTGCGCACGCCGCTCAACGCGGTGATCGGCTTTTCCGAGATCCTGTCCTGCGAACTCTACGGCCCGCTCGGCGCGCCGCAGTACAGGGAGTACGCCGAACACATCCTGGCCAGCGGCCACAAGCTACTGGGCCTGGTCAACCAGGTGCTGGAAATCGCCCGGCTTGAGGGCCACGCCGCCGACATGGAGCTGCAGCCCGAGGCTCTGGACCACGCTCTGGAAGACACCCTGGAGCAGCTCTGCGTCGACCTGCGCGAGACCGGCGTCACTATAGATGTCGGCGACGATACCGCCCTGCCCAGTGTCATGGCCGACGGCCGCAGCCTGCGCACCATGCTGTTCAACCTGCTGCAGAACGCGGTGACCTGGTCGCCGCCAGGCGGCGTCGTCCGTGTTTCGGCGGAAAGCCGGGCCGGCATGATCGACATCGTCATCACCGACGCCGGCCCTGGCGTGGACCCGGCCGACATTCCGCGTCTGCTGAAGCCTTTCGAACAGGGCCAATGCGCCCTCACCCGAAAGTCCACCGGGGCCGGTCTTGGCCTGCCGATCGTCGAGGCGCTCAGCGGCGCCATGGGCGGCAGGCTGGAGATCCTATCCGCCAAAGGTGAAGGCCTGACCGCGCGCCTGAGCTTGCCCGCCGCGTAGCGGAGGGCTATGGCCCGCCGTATGACCTCCCCCATCGACGCCGAACTCGCCGCACTCGCCGAGGACTTCGACCTGATCGGCGATTGGGAAGAGCAGATCAGCCACGTCATCGACCTGGGCAAGGTCTTGAGCCCCCTGAGCGAGGCCGAGCACGCCGACGCCAACAAGGTGCGCGGCTGCGCCAGTCAGGTGTGGCTGGTGACGGAGCAGGACGGCGGAGTGCTGAACTTCCGGGGCGACTCAGACGCCCACATCGTGCGCGGCCTGATCGCCATCCTGCTGAAGCTTTACTCCGGCAACACCGCCGCCGACATCCTGGCTTTCGACGCCAAGGCCGGCTTCAAGCGCCTGGGCCTGGACGGCACACTGTCGACGCAGCGCTCGAACGGGCTGGCCTCGATGGTGGAACGGATTCGCCGGGATGCCGCCGGCGCGCTTTAGGCCGCGCGGATACCGGACAGATAGGCCGTCCGCTCGGACTTCAGGCCGATGACCGCGTCATAGCCCAGGATCATGTCGACCTCCCGGCCGTCGCTGGCCAGCGGCAGGCGCAGCCACAGGGTCGAAACATGCGACGCGCCGCGCCAGGCCATGCTGTGCGACCCGACCCGCGGCTTGCGCTCGGCGACCACGGCGTTCAGCTCGGCCTTCCAGTAGTCGGCGGCAGTGCTGTTGTAGAGGTCAGTCAGCTTCATGCCGGTGATCTCGCGGCCGTAGACCGAATAGAGCCCGGTGCCGGCCAGCCGCTGGCGGTAGTCGATCGTGCCGTCTTCCTGGCGGATGACGTCGATCAGGCTGACGGTGGGAAGCAGGCGCTTGAAGGCTTCCGGGCAGATGTCCGCGCGGGACGGAAGACGACCCGACTGGCGCTGAGAGGCCCAGTATCGCAGGAGCTCTTCGTGAGCGCGGGCTGCTAGAGCCGAGGCGCCCAGTTGCGCGACCATCTACAGAATCCTTAACAACCCTTTGAATCACCTGTGATTCACTATCGCTTAACCGACGAATCGGGGGCAAGGGTTTTTTCGCCGCACGAGCGAAGATTCTACTTTTGAGTCAATCGAAAAGAGAACAGTGGTCTTTCGAGGCGCCCGGCGAGTCAACGAAAACGCCCGCCGGTCTCTCCGGCGGGCGTCCCCGAGTCGACCTGGGTCGAGCTAAAGTCTTTAGCGGCGCTTCTTGGCCTGTCGGCCGCCCTGTCCCAGGCCCATCTGCTTGGCCAGGTCCGAACGGGCCTTGGCGTAGTTGGGGGCGACCATCGGGTAATCCTTGGCCAGGCCCCACTTGGCCCGGTATTCTTCGGGGCTCATGTCGTACTTGGTGCGCAGGTGGCGCTTCAGCGACTTGAACTTGCGGCCGTCCTCCAGGCAGATCAGGAAGTCCGGGGTGATCGAACGCTTCACCGGAACAGCCGGCTCCTTGGGGGCGACTTCAACGGTCTCGACGCCGGTGGCGACGCCGCTCAGTGCCTTGTGCACCGACTGGATAAGCGCCGGAATGTCGTTGGCCGACACGGAGTTGTTGCCGACATATGCGGAAACGATGTCGGTCGTCATCTCGATGATGGCGGATTTATCTTCCATGGCCGGGGGTTCCATTTGGGACTTGTTGGGTTGTTTCTTGCCCGGACGCGTCGCCCGGCTGCTGGCTGCATAAGCCGTGTCGCCAATGAAGACAACCCCGGCGGCGATATTTGGAACAACAGTACAGCGTTGTTGTCCGACAGGCTGTACCGAAGCGGATAGTCGTCAGCCGACGTTCAAAACCTGAGGTTTCGCGCGCTTACCGCGCGAAATCACGACCCAATGCGAGCATGGCCGCCCGCTGTGGGGCGGAGAATTCATCGACGGCGTCGTCGTCGCCGTCGCGTATGGCCTTCACCAGCGCCGGTGTCAGAGCCGAGGAAAGGGCCCAGTTCCAGTAGCGCAGCACAGTCTGGGCGCGGTCGACGGCCAGGGAGTCGAAACAGGTCAGCACCCGCTCGAGGCTCGGCGTGATGTTGCCGGCGCCGTCGGTCTCGGGCCGTCGCAGGCCACGCCACAAGGCCTTCACCGCGCCGCGCGGCAGACCGGTGGCCTTGCACAGGATGGCGATCGGCTCGCCGCCCGGATCGGTCATGATCTTGGCGCCGGTCATCGGCTTGAGACCGGAGAGGTAGCTGATCTCCTCGGCCAGCTCACGCGTCATGCCGCTCTGGGCCGCAGCAACGGCCTCGTCGAGGCTACCGAAGGGGCTCTTCTCGATGGCCGCACGGTTTCGCTGCCGGCGCTCGATGAACTGCAGCGCCTTGCGGGTCAGCGGATCTTGCCAGCCCTCCTCGGCGGCCAGGGAGAAGAGGTCGCCGACCGCGTCCTGCAGGACTTCGCGAGACACCGCAAACCGCTGCAGGATCAGGCGCCGGCATTCGGAATCGGCCCACCAGAACATGAT
>JANPKF010000691.1:0-3354 GCA_031425895.1 Caulobacteraceae bacterium
TACATGGCCGGCAAATGGAACCTCGGCCACGACGCCGCCTCCCTGCCGAACGCCCGTGGCTTCGACCGTTCGCTGGCGCTGGAAGCCACCGGCGGCGACAACTTCCAGCAGCGGCCCTACTTCCCGATCTACACCGGCACGGAGTGGTACGAGGACGGCAACCCGACGACGCTGCCGAAGGACTTCTATTCCTCGCAGCTGCTCGTCGACCGGATGATCGGCTACATCGACAGCGCCCCCAGGGACGGCCGGCCCTTCTTCGCCTACCTGCCGATGCTGGCCATCCATATGCCGGTGCAGGCGCCGGCCGAATACATGGCCAGGTACGAAGGCAAGTACGCGGACGGCTGGGCCGCCCTGCGCAAGGCCCGCAAGGCCGGCGCCGTGCGCACCGGGCTGATCGACGCCGAAACCCCGATGGGCCCGATGCCGGCCAATGTCGCCGACTGGAACAAGCTGTCGAAGAAAGACCAGCAGGCCTGGGCCAAACGCATGGCCGTCAACGCCGGCATGCTGGAATCCATGGACGCCAACCTCGGCCGTCTGGTCAGCCACCTGAAAACCACCGGCCGCTATGACAATACCGTCTTCGTCGTCCTGTCCGACAACGGTCCGGAAGGCGCCGATCCCGTGGCCGACGCCGGCTTCCGCACCTGGCTGAAGGCCGTCGGCTACAGGCCGGAGCCGGGCGGCATGGGACCTGGAGCGCGGTCGGCCCCGGCTGGGCCAGCGCCTCCGCGGCGCCGGGCGCCCTGTTCAAGTTCTACACCTCGGAAGGCGGCACCCGCGTGCCGCTGATCCTCTCAGGGCCGGGCGTCAAGGCGGGCATCGTGACCCGCGGCTTCTCGATCATCACCGACATCACCCCGACCCTGCTCGACCTGGCCGGCGTCGCACCCGCCCATCCGCTCGACGGCCGCAGCCTGCGCCCCGTGCTGACCGGCAGCGTCGCCAGCCCCTATGACGCCACCACCCCGGTGGCCATGGAGGCGGCCGGCGAGGCGGCCCTGTGGAAGGGCGACCTGAAGGCCATCAAGGGGGCCGGCGTCCTGGCCGATCCGGCCTGGCGGCTCTACGACATCACCCGCGATCCCGGCGAGACCAACGACCTGGCGGCGACGCGTCCCGCCGAGCTGGCGGCGTTGACGGCCGACTATGCGGCCTATGCCAAACGGGTCGGCGTCGCCGAGGTCCCGGCCGGCTACACGGCCGACAAGCAGGTCGCGCAGAACATCGCCAAAAGCATTGTACGGACCTACAGGCCGGTCCTGCTGGGCGGTCTGGTCGTCATCCTACTGGTGCTGGTCGGGTTCGGGCTGGTCATGCGCCGGGCCGGCGAGACCTGGGGCCGGATCGGGACCCGCCTGCTGCTCGGCGTCGTCGGGACCCTGGCCCTGCTGATCGCCAGCCGGTTCTGGCTGGCCCCGGCCGAGGCCGCCGCCCAGTTCTTCCTGTCGCCGCAGGGCGTCGCCGGTCTCGGCACCATCCGCGCCGACATGGCCGCCTTCTTCGCCGCCTCCGGCGGGCTGACGCTGATGGCGGCGGTGCGGCGGGAGAGCCGCTGGCTGTGGCCGGTCCTGCTGATCCTCAGCCTGGCGCTCGCCGGGCGGACTCTGAACCTGCTGCTGACCGGTGGCGGGCCTGGTGTTGTCCCGCCGATGGTGGTCGAGGCGGTGCTGATCGGGATCACCCTGCTGGGCATGCGGGTGCTACCGAAGTCGCGCCCATAAATCCTTCTCCCGCTTGTCGGGAGAAGGATTCGTGGCGTCTAAGCCGCCAGCGTCTTCCCCGCCGGCCGCGCCACCGCCGTCGCCACGGGGTTCGAAAACACCATCGCGCCGTCCTCGACCTTGCCGAACTTCAGGGTCATCAGGTCCAGCGCATAGTTCTGGTGCTGCTTCCAGGGCGCCTTGGCCCCCTGTTTCGGGAACAGGTGCACCGACCGCTGGACATAGCCCGACGAGAAGTCGAGCCAGTCCTGGTCGCCCTCGTCGCCCGGCTTGCGGACCGGGGTGCACTGGGCGAGACCCGTCCTGGTCATATGGTTCAGCAGCCGGCAGACATAGGCGCAGGTCAGGTCCGCCTTCAGCGTCCAGCTGGCGTTGGTGTAGCCGAAGGACGAGGCCAGGTTGGGCACGCCGCTGTACATCATGCCCTTGTAGCTCAGCGTCTCGCTGAAGATCACCGGCGTCCCGTCGACCGCGAACTCGGCCCCGCCCAGCACTTCCAGGTTCAGACCCGTCGCCGTGACGATGATGTCGGCCTCGATCGTCTTGCCCGACTTCAGCAGGATGCCACTCTCGGTGAAGCGCTCGATATGGTCGGTGACGACGCTGGCCTGGCCGCCGTTAATGGCGTCGAACAGGTCATTGTCCGGCACCAGGCACAGACGCTGGTCCCAGGGATTGTAGGTCGGGGTGAAGTGGGTATCGACGTCATAGTCGGGCCCCAGCTTCTCACGCACCATGCCGAGGATGTTGGCCTTGACCTTGTCCGGGCTCTTGCGGGCCATGCGGAAGAACAGCATCCCCAGCAGCACATTCTTCCACCGCGTGATGCGGTAGGCGGTCATCGGCTTGAACCTGGCCTTCAGCCACTCGGCGGCCGGGTCCTCGGCCGGACGGCTGACCACATAGGTCGGCGAGCGCTGCAGCATGGTGACGTGTGCGGCGGTCCTGGCCATCTCCGGCACAAGGGTGACGGCGGTCGCGCCGCTGCCGATCACCACCACCTTCTTGCCCGAATGGTCGAGGTCGGCGGGCCAGTGCTGCGGGTGAACGATCTGGCCCTTGAAGTCGGCCGAACCGGCGAACTCCGGCTTGTAGCCCGACTTGTAGGAGTAGTAGCCCGAGCACATGAAAAGGAAGTTGCAGGTGAACTTGACCGGCGCGCCATCGACCTCGGCGGTCACCGTCCAGGCGGCCGTGGCGGTGTCCCAGTCGGCCCGCTTGACCATGTGGTTATAGCGGATATGCGGATCGATGCCGTTCTCGGCGGCGGTCTCGTTGACGTAGGCCAGGATGGAAGGACCGTCGGCGATGGCCTTGGCGGCCTTCCACGGCTTGAAGACGTAGCCCAGCGTATACATGTCGCTGTCGGAGCGGATGCCCGGATAGCGGAACAGGTCCCAGGTGCCACCCTTGGCGGCGCGGCCCTCGAGCACGACGTAGGTGCGGTCCGGCGAGCGGTCCTGCAGATGCTTGGCGGCCCCGACACCCGACAGGCCGGCCCCGACGATGACCACGTCGAAGTGCTCGATTTCCTGCGCCACGACCGTCTCTCCCGATGCTCTTAAGTTATCGGCGATAATACGGGTGAAACGGTCGTTTGAACAGCGGTCGCTGACCTTGCGTC
>JANPKF010000692.1:0-4017 GCA_031425895.1 Caulobacteraceae bacterium
GGAACTGGGTCACCGGGCCGACGTCGATGGTCGCCAGGCGCCGCTGCACCCCCAGTTGCCGCTCGCGGATGAAGGTGTTGGAGAAGGGGATGGAGACGAAGAAGATGGCGAAGACCAGCCAGGCCGGGACGCTCTGTTGCACGGCCGAGGGCGCGGCGCTCGGGGCGGTCGGAGCGTAGGCGTAGAAGATGTCGATCTTCGACGGCTCGACCGTGGGCGGGTCGAGGGGAAAGCCGAACGGGTCCTCGGTCGGCAGGAAGCTGATCAACTGCTCGGTGCGCTGCAGGCCGGTGGCCTCGCCGAGCGCGGCGACCATCAGCTTTTCCGTTCGCTTGTCGGTGTCGGGGGCGACGGTGAGGGCCAGCAGGGTCGGCGCCTTGGGATCGGGCTGGCCTTCCAAGCTCTTGCCGTAGCCCTTGCGGATCTCGATGGCGAAGGCGTAGCCGCCGGCCTTGAGGGCCTGCCTTACGTCCTTGGGAGCCGTTTGGCGCTTAATGCCGAAAGCCTCGTTTTTCGCCAGACCGTCCTGCAGCAATTTCGACTTGGCCGTGCCGTCGTGGTCGATCAGCAGAATGTCGGCGAGGTGGCCGCCGCGCGAGGCGAACAGGTCCTGCAGAGCCAGCGACATGATCAGGATGAAGACCAGCGGCAGGATGAACAGCAGGGCCAGACCATGCAGGTCGCGGCGCAGCAGCCGTAGTTCCTTGAGGATGGTGGCGAGGAGCGGGCTCATGCCGCCGACTCCGCCGCCGCCTGGTCGAGCAGGCCCAGATACAGGGTCTCCAGCCGGCTGACACCGTACTCGGCGCGGGCGATGCCGAGGCCCGCCGCCTGCAGCTTTTCCAGCACGGCCGGCAGGTCGGCCTGGCTGGCGAGGTCGAGATCAACCTTGCCGTCGATCGACCAGTCGGGGGACAGGGCTTTCAGCGCCGCCTTGGCCTCCGGCGTGGCCGGGACGGCCAGGGTGACGGTGAGGCGGCGGGCGGCGGCCTCGGTCAGCAGGTCGGCGGTGCAGCCTTGAAGCACAAGCCGGCCGTGATCGATGACGGCGACGGCGTCGCAGAGCTGCTCGACCTCCTCCATGTAGTGGGAAGTGTAGACGATGGTGACGCCCTGGGCCTTGAGGGCCTTGATGGCGTCGAGAATGGTCTGGCGGGAGCGGGCGTCGATGCCGACGGTCGGCTCGTCGAGATAGAGGATACGCGGCGCGTTGATCAGGGCGATGGCCAGGTTCAGCCGCCGCTTGAGGCCGCCGCTGTAGGTCTCGGCCGGGCGATCCAGCCAGGCGCCGAGGTCGGTGGCGGCGACGGCGGCGGCGCGGCGGGCCGGCCAGTCGGCCTTGGGAATGCGGTAGAGGCCGGCGAAGAAGGCCAGGTTATCGGCGCCGCTGAGGGCCGGGTAGAAGGCGAAGTCCTGCGGCGCCAGGGCGCCGGCCCGGCGCAGGGCGCGCGGGTCGGCGGCGGCCGAGACGCCCTCGACGAGGATCTCGCCCGATTGCGGGGCGATCATGCCGGTCATCAGCGAGATCAGCGTGCTCTTGCCGGCCCCGTTGGGACCCAGAAGGCCGAAGCAGGTCCCACGCTCGATAGTCAGGTCAATGGCGCTCAACGCCTCGCGGGGACTGCCCGGATAGCGATGCGAAAGGCCACGGACCGTGATCGCCGGTTGGTTCGTCATCGGACTGTTGGCTTCACTCGGCACGCATCGCCCCCCACCCGGGCTTAGCGCAGGGGGGACGATGCGTCACCGCAAAACTCTTTCGGTTCCTCCGCCAGGAGCGCAAAGGCCGAAGCGCCGTCAAACCAGACCTCGACGGCAAGGTTGTGGGGACTGCGGCCGAGGATTTCGCCCGCCAGTTCACGCGCGCGATGGTCGCCGGACACGGTCACCGACAGGATGTCGGGCTCGGGCTTACCGGACCGGATCAGATGGAAGATGTAGGTCTGCATCACGAAAGGCCGGTGTGGGATGTCCGTGCGTCTGAGGGGCGCGGACATCCCACCGTCGGCTCAGTTGTCCTGGGACACCTCGCTGTCGGTGTTGCCTGGCTTCTTCTCGGCCTTGGCCTTCCCAGAACCTTGGGCCGAGCCTTGAGCCGATCCCTCGGCGCTGACGTCGCCGGCCTTGCGAGCCTCACCTTGGGCGTGACTGGCGGCGTAGGCGGCCTTGCCGCGGGCCTGGCCAGCGGCTCGGGACGCGTCGCCTCGGGTTTCGCCCACCACCCGGGCAGCCTGGCCTCGGGCCTGACCCGCCTCGCGGGCGGCCGCGGCGCGGTCGACGGAGGCAGAGCCCGAACCAGTCAGGCCCGTTGAGCCCTTCGAGGTTCCGATTATGCCGGAAGCCGAGCCGGAGCCGGTGACGGCGCCGCCGCTGCGGTCGATCGAGCCGCCGGCCGAGCCGCTAGCGTCAGCCGCGGCGGCGCTCTCGGCGCGGGCCCTGGCCTTTTCAGCCTTGGCCCGGGCGCGTTCGGCGCGGGCTTCGGCGGCAGATGCGGCGCGGCTGGCGGTGTCGGCAGCGCGGTCACGGATGCCGCCGAGGTCAGCGCCAGCGCCGCCCGTCAGCGAGCCGCCGGCTGAACCGGTGACGCCGCCAAGGCCACCGCCGACGTTGCCGCCAAGGCCGCCCGAGCCACCCAGAATCTGGGCATTGGCCGAACCGGCCGCCAGAAGAGCGCAGGCCGCGGCTGCGCAGAGGAAGGTCGTCTTCATGGTGTTTCTCCTTCGAAACGAGGTCTGGCGAAATGAGGTCTGGCGCCGCAAAGCCGCGCGGCCTCTCGAAGGGTCCAACGACGGGAACCGGGCCATTTTTCCGTCAGGCGCCAAATTTTCTTCAGCGACGGCCGGGCGGCGCCATGCGCAGATCGGCGGCGACCAGGCCCCGGCCATAGATCCGGTCTGGCCCGCGCGCGCCCAGGTCCCGCGCCTCTGCTCCGAGCGCGGCCACCGCCTGGTCGGCGCTGCGGCCGCGCCGCAATAGCGCCAGCCGACCGGCCACCAGCGGGGCGGCGAAGGAGGTGCCGCGCATGGCCGCGTAGCCGCCGCCGGGGCGGGCGGCGGCCATGTCCGACCCCGGGGCGGCGAAGTCGACGTGGGTCCCTCGGCAGGCCTCGGGCAGGACCCGGCCCCGGCGGTCGACACCGGTCACCGAGATCACCTCCGGCCAGGCGGCGGGATAGAGGGGCGGGGCCGCCGGTCCGTCGTTGCCAACGGCGGCAACCAACAGCACGCCCCGGGCGTCAAGGCGACGGACCATGGCCCGCACCAGAGCGTTCTGCGGCCCGACCAGGCTGATATTCACCACCGGGACGCCTGCCCCCTCCATCCAGCCGAGCGCCCGGGCCACGGCGTCCGCCGACCCGCCGGTCGGGCCGGTCCCGTAGACGTCGGCCGCCAGCACCACGGCGCCGGGGGCGGCGCCGCGAAAGCCGCCGGCCTGGCCGGTGAGCAGGGAGGCGGCGGCGGTGCCGTGGGCGGCGGGCCGAACGCCGCCGGGCGCGAAGCCGCGCTGCTCGATGCGGGCGCCGGCCAGGGCCGGATGGCGGGCGTCAACGCCGGTATCGATCAGTCCGATCCGCACACCGGCCCCGCCCGCCGTAAAGCCGCCGGCGACGAGCGGCACCGCCGCCAGGGCCGGCAGAGGGGCCGTCTCTCCAGCCCCGGCGTAGATGTGATTGAGGTCATAGTCGCCGGCCGGATCGATCCTGCGTAGCCGCTTCACGGCCTGTCGGGCGTTCAGCCGATCCGGCGGGCTGAGAATCACCGTCTCGAGTCCGCCCTCGAGCCTCTCGCGCCTCAGGATAGCGAACCCCGCGCCTTGCGCCGCCGCCAGCGAGGCGGCTGTGGGGGCGACGGCCAGGATCTGGCCGCGCACGACCGGCGCGCCCTGGTCATCGATGTCGATCTCGCGCGGATTGCGCCGGATCAGCTCTCGCAGGCCCTGGACGCGTTGTGCGGTCAGGTCCTCCAGACGTCCTGCGGCGCCCTCAACGCTGTTCAGCGTTCCCCGGACGCGGCCGCC
>JANPKF010000693.1:0-3504 GCA_031425895.1 Caulobacteraceae bacterium
GTGGGCGGCACCAACTGCGGGTTCGCGCTGGTCTACACATGCGCGACCCGACGGGTGCTGATCGACCCACGGAGCTTTGTCCGCGCCGATTTTGACAGCCTCGAGGACGCTATCGACCACTACCTCGGCGCTGCCCCGACCCGGCCGAACGACGCTGTCATTGCGGTGGCGGGACCAGTCAGCGCAGGGAGTGTGCGCCTTACCAACGGCCGCTGGACGATCAACGAATCCGGTGTCGCATCGCGCGGGTTCGATCAGGTCCGGCTGATCAACGACTTCGAGGCTCTTGCGCTTTCCGTGAACGCCTTGGGCCCGGACGACCTAGGCGACATCGGCGGACCCGCAGAGGGTCAGGTGCGCGGCACGGTGGCGGTCCTCGGAGCCGGCACCGGTTTGGGAGTCGGGGCTCTGATCCGGGATTCCCAAGGCGAGGCGGTGGCCGTTTCGGAAGGCGGCCACATTGCGTTCGCCCCAACCGACGATCTGGAGATCGAATTCCTGCGCCAGCTGAACGGCCGTTTCGGGCGGGTGTCACTTGAGCGGCTGTTGTCCGGCCCGGGCCTGGTCAATCTCTACGAGGCTCTGGCCGAGCTTAAGGGCGTCGAGCCCCTGCCGCTGCAGCCGGAAGATGTGGTGGAGCGCGCCACGGCCGGGCGAGACCCGCTCTGCGCCGAAGCGCTGGAGCGGTTCTGCCGGATCTATGGCGCTGCTGCCGGCGACTTCGCCCTGGCTTATGGCGCGATCGGCGGAGTCTATCTGGGCGGTGGCATCGCGCCCAGGATCATCGACGCTCTCAGGTCCAGCGGCTTCCGCGCCGCCTTCGAGGCCAAGGGCCGGTTCACCAGCTACTGCGCGGCCATCCCGACCAAGGTGATCCTGCACCGCCATGCGGCCCTGCTAGGGGCGGCGGTGGCGCCACTGGGGAGAGTATAGACTTCACACAGCCCTTCTTCGCCAAGGCTTCGCAGGGCATCCTGCTTGGCTCAAGCGCGCGTAACAGAAGGACTTGTCCTGCGAAGCTGGTGCGCCACGCGCACGAGCGAAGCAGGATGGTAGGCCGGGTGGGGGTCGAACCCACGACCATTCGATTAAAAGTCGAATGCTCTACCACTGAGCTACCGGCCCGCTTGAAGACACCGAATTAGGGGGTCCGAAGCGGCGCGGACCATAGTGGCGCCCGTCCGAGGGAGCAAGCGCTTGCGGGACGGTTTCTGAAGGATATGAATTGCCGCCATGCGCACCCCCATCGCCCTTCCCCTGATCGCCCCCCTGCTGATCATCCTGGCCGCCTGCGCCACCACCTCGCCACCCGCGCCGGGACGGGTGCGGACCACCGATCAGGTCAACAAGGGCAGTCTGGTCGGGGCGGCGTCTTCGCCGCTGCGCGACATCAATCTCATGAGGACCAAGATCCCGCAGATCCTGCTCGATTCCCTGGCCGATCCCTATGCCAAGCCCTATCCGATGAGCTGCAAGGAGATCGAGGCCGTGCTGATCCCGCTCGACGAGGCGCTGGGCCCCGACATGGACCAGCCCAAGCCGAGCAAGGCAGACCGAGGCCTGATCGCCGACAGCCGCGAGTTCGTCACCGACGAGGCTATGCGCGAGGTGGTCGGGATGGCGCAGGACATCATCCCCTACCGCGGCTGGGTGCGGAAGCTGACCGGGGCCGAACGTCACGACAAGCTGGTGCGTTCGGCGATCACGGCCGGCGGCATCCGGCGGGGCTACCTGAAGGGCATCGGTCTGGCCAAGGGCTGCAAGCCACCGGCGGCGCCGACGCCGTACACCGGCCCGCCGATCAAGCTGCGTGATCCATCGACCCCGCAGTATCCGGTCAAGAAATAGTGGGAACCGGATCGCCGCGCAGGGGCGGCGGCGATTGCGCGCTGCCGTCTGGAACGGCGTTCCTGTCCCCTAGGAGGTAGGTTTGGTCTGCCGCGCCGCGAACTCGCGGCGGAAGCTGTCCAGCCGCCCCTCGGCAATGACGGTGCGAAGCGTGGCGGTCAGCAGCTGGAAGAAGGCGATGTTGTGCCAGCTCAGCAGGACCTGGCCGAGGATTTCGTCGGCCTTCACGAGGTGGTGCAGATAGGCCCGTGAATAGGATGTTCCCGCGGGGCCGGCGATATCCGGATCGATCGGATTGTCGTCCTCGGCGAAGCGGGCGTTCTTCAGATTGATCGGACCGTCCCAGGTCCAGGCCTGGCCGTGGCGGCCCGAGCGGGTCGGTAGGACGCAGTCGAACATGTCGACCCCGCGCGCCACCGCCTCAACGATGTCGATCGGCTTGCCGACGCCCATCAGGTAGCGCGGCCGGTCGGCGGGCAGCAGGCCGGGGGCGTAGTCGAGGACCTCGCACATGGCGGCATGGCCCTCGCCGACCGCCAGGCCGCCGATGGCGTAGCCGTCGAAGCCGGTCTCGATCAGGCGCTCGGAGGATTCGCGGCGCAGGGCCTCGAACGTCGAGCCCTGCTGGATGCCGAACAGAGCCTGGCTATCGCGGGTCCCGAAAGCGGTCTTGCTGCGCTGGCCCCAGCGAGCCGACAGCTGCATGGCTTCGCGGGCGCGGTCTTGCTCGGCGGGCCAGCTGACACATTCGTCCAGCTGCATGACGATGTCGGAGCCCAGCAGGTCGGCCTGGATCTCGATGGAGCGTTCCGGCGACAGCACGTGTTTGGAGCCATCGATATGGCTGGCGAAGGTGACCGCATCCTCCTTCACCTTGGCGATGTTCGACAGGCTCATCACCTGGAAGCCGCCGCTGTCGGTGAGGATGGGTTTGTCCCAGCGCATGAACCTGTGCAGGCCGCCGAGGCGCTGCACCCGCTCGGCCGTGGGTCGCAGCATCAGGTGGTAGGTGTTGCCCAGAAGGATATCGGCGCCGCTTTCCTTGACCTGATCGACGGTCAGGGCCTTCACCGTGGCCGCCGTGCCGACCGGCATGAAGGCAGGGGTGCGGATATCGCCCCGCGGGGTCTTCAGGGTCCCGGTGCGGGCCGCGCCGTCAGTGGCGCTGATCTCGAATGGGATGGTCATCAGGCGGCGCGAAATAGCAGGGATGAGTCGCCGTAGGAATAGAAGCGGTAGCCCGTGTCGATGGCATGGGCGTAGGCGGCCTTCATCGTCGCCTGGCCGGCGAAGGCGCTGACCAGCATGAACAGGGTCGACTTGGGCAGGTGGAAGTTCGTCATCAGGACGTCGGAGGCGCGGAAGCGATAGCCCGGCGTGATGAAGATGGCCGTCTCATCCGCGAAGGGATGAATGACGCCGTCTTCCGTGGCGGCGCTTTCCAGCAGGCGCAGGGAGGTGGTGCCGACGCAGACGATACGGCCGCCGGCGGCGCGAACGGCGTTGAGGGCGGCGGCCGTCTCGGAGCTGACCACGCCGAACTCCGGGTGCATTTTGTGCTCGGCCACGACGTCGGTCTTCACCGGCAGGAAGGTGCCGGCCCCGACGTGCAGGGTGACGAAGTGGCTTGAGACGCCGCGCTCGGCGATGGCGGTC
>JANPKF010000694.1:0-6369 GCA_031425895.1 Caulobacteraceae bacterium
TCAGACGCGGGCGCAGCGCCCGGTCGCAGCCAAACGGGGACACACCCATGCAATACATGCTCCTGATCTACGAACCCGAAGCCGCCTACGCGAACGCCGGCGAAGCAACCCTGACCGAGATCGTCGGCAAGCACATGGCCCTCTCGGCGGAGCTTCGCGAGAAGGGTCTGCTGGTCTCCGGCGACGGCCTGCAGGGCACGGACACGGCGACCACCGTCGCCACCGGCGCGGGCGGCGTGCAGACCGTTCACGACGGCCCCTTCGCCGAGACCCGTGAACAGCTCGGCGGCTACTATCTGATCAACGTCCCGGACCTCGACGCGGCCCTCACCTGGGCCAAACGCATGCCGGTGATCGAGGGTGGCAAGGTCGAGATCCGACCGGTCATGATCTACTAGCCATGGAAGGACGGCTGATCGAGGCCGCGCGGGGGCGTGTCGTGGCCGCCCTGGCCGCCCGCTTCCGCGACCTCAATCTGGCCGAAGAGGCCTTCGCCGAAGCCGCCGCCAGCGCCGTCGAGGCCTGGCGGCGCGACTTCCCGGACGATCCGCCCGCCTGGCTTTGGCGCACCGCCTTTCGCAAGGCGCTCGACGCCGTCCGCCGGGCCAGCACCCGCGCCAAGGCGCTCCACGACGCCCCTGCGCCCGAGCCGACCCCGGAAGACGCCATGATCGCCGCCGACCAGCCGATCCCGGACGAGCGCCTGCGGCTGATCTTCGTCTGCTGCCACCCGGCGCTCGACCCGGCCGCCCGCATCGCCCTGACCCTGAAGATCGTGCTCGGCCTCTCCACCGACCGCCTGGCCCGCGCCTTCCTGGTCGCCGAGCCGGCCATGCTCCAGCGCATCACCCGCGCCAGGAAGAAGATCGCCGCCGCCGGCGTCCCCTTCGAAATCCCCAGCCCG
The DNA here is from genome assembly GCA_031425895.1 of Caulobacteraceae bacterium. Lineage (GTDB taxonomy): Bacteria > Pseudomonadota > Alphaproteobacteria > Caulobacterales > Caulobacteraceae > Caulobacter. The sequence goes on from JANPKF010000694.1 coordinate 905, forward strand.
GCCCAGTGGCCTGAACGCCTGGACGCCATCCTCAGCACCCTCGAAGTCGCCTACGCCCAGGCCTACGAAGACGCCGCCCTCACGACCGAGACCGCCGCCACCTTCGCCCCCGAAGTCCTGCGCCTCTCCGGCCTCCTCGCCGATCTGCTGCCCGAGGAGCCCGAGGTTCTCGCCCTCGCCGCCATGGTCCGCTTTGCCGAGGCCCGCCGCCCGGCCCGGCTCGACGAGACCGGCGCCATGGTCCCGCTGTCGCTGCAGGAGCCCCACCTCTGGCGCGGCGACCACATCGCCGAGGGCGCGGCCCTTCTCGACCGCGCCGCCGACCTCGCCCGCCCGGGGCCTCGTCAGATCCTCGCCGCCATCCACGGCGCCCACCTCTCGCGCCAGGAAACCGGCGTCACCCCCTGGGGCGACATCGCCCGCCTCTACGACGCCCTGGTCACGCTCCGCCCCGGCCCCGTCAGCGAGGTCAACCGCGCCGTCGCCTATGCCGAGGCCTATGATCCCGACGAGGGCCTGCGGGCGTTCAACGCGATTCCGCCGCAACCGACCTGGCTGCCGTGGCAAGCGGCCCGTGCGTATCTGCTCGACCAGACGGGGCAACGGGCTGCCGCCGCCTCTGCCTACGACGCCGCCCTGGCCCTCGACCCGCCGCCGGCCGAACGACTTTACCTTGAGCGCCAGCGACGGCGGCTGGCATAGCGCTCGCTCTCCCCCACTTGTGGGGGAACCATCCTTTGGCGAGCGCTGCAAGCGAGCCAAACCGAGGGGGCCCCCACCGGCGGCAAGAGGGTCTAACCTTGAGCCGGCGGTCCCGCCTCCTGGTCCGTCGCTCACGCGCCGAACCGTCCTCCGCCCACGTCGTGGGCGGAGAGCGACTACCCGCCGATCCCGGCTCATGGCATACGCACACCATGGACGGCAGCCACACCCCCGCACCCTTCCGCGACGCCCGCTACGCCCCGCGCCGGCTCGATGTCGAGCGCCTTGGCGACGGCGGCGTCGTCCTGACCAACCCCACCCCCTGGTCGGACCGGTTCCTGACCACAACCGCCGCCCTCGATCACTGGGCCGCCGCTGCCCCGGACCGCGTCTGGCTGGCCGAACGCGACGGCGACGGCTGGCGTACCATCACCTATGCAGAGGCCCACCAGCAGGTCTCGGCCCTCGCCGGCGCCCTGAAGGCCCTGGGCCTTCCCACCGGCCGGCCCCTGCTGATCCTGGCCCGCAACGGCGTCGACCATGCCCTGATCTCCTACGCGGCCATGGGCATCGGCATCCCCATCGCCCCGGTCTCGCCGCAGTACGGGCTGAAGGGCGCCGACCTCGCCCGTCTCGACTACGCCTGCCAGGTGCTTCAGCCGGCCGTGGTCTATGCCGACGACGCCGAGGCCTTCGCCGGCGCCCTGGCCGCGCCCTTCCTCGCCGGCCTGCCGGTCATCGCCAGCCGCAACCCGCGCCCGGGCGACATCCCCTTCGCCGAAGCCCTGCAGAGCCCGCCCGCCGCCTTCACCGCCACCCCGGATGATACGGCCAAGTATCTTCTGACCAGCGGCTCCACCGGCCGGCCGAAGGCCGTCATCGGCCTGCACCGCAACGTCTCGCTGAACGCCGCCCAGATCGCCGCCTGCTTCGATGACCCTGACCCGCCCGTCGTCGTCAACGCCGCCCCCTGGAGCCACAGCCTCGGCGCCAACGCCATCCTGCACATGGTCCTGCACCGGGGCGGGACACTCTACATCGACGCCGGCCAGCCGGTCGCCGGCCGCTTCGACGAGACGGTGCGCAATCTGAAAGAGGTTTCGCCGACCTACCACAACATGGTCCCCGCCGGCTGGGCCCTGTTCGCCACCGAGCTGGAGCGCGATGAGGAGCTGGCAAAAGCCTTCTTCGCCCGCGTCCGCATCCTGCAATACGGCGGCGCCTCGCTCGGCCAGTCGATTATCGACCGGGTCCAGGCCGTGGCCACCCGCGTCTGCGGCCACCGCATCACCTTCGCGACCGGCTATGGCTCCACCGAGACCGGCCCCACCGCCTGCAACATCCACTGGCTGAACGCCCGCTCCGGCATGTGCGGCCTGCCCGTCCCCGGCACTTCCGCCAAGCTGGCGCCTGTCGGCGAGAAGTTCGAACTGCGCATCCGCGGCCCGCAGGTCAGCCCCGGCTACCTGGGCGAGCCCGACCTCTCCGCCGCCGCCTTCGACGAGGAGGGCTTCTACAAACTCGGCGACGCCGCCCGCCTGGCCGACGACGCCGACCCCTCGGCCGGCCTCGTCTTCGACGGCCGCCTGGTGGAGAACTTCAAGCTCGCCAGCGGCACCTTCGTCGCCGCCGGCGCCTTAAGGGTCGCCGCTGTCTCGGCCATCGGCGGCGCCGTCTCCGACGCCGTCGTCTGCGGCGAGGGGGAAGAGGGCGTGGGCCTGATGCTGTTCCTCGACCCCGCCTACAACGCCCGCCACACCCCGGACGAGACCCGCGCCGTCATCGAGGCCGGTCTGTCGAAAATGAACGCCGCCTCCAAGGGCGGCGGCGGCCGCATCTGGCGCGCCCTCATCCTCGACGGCGCCCCCGACGCCGCCAGCGGCGAACTGACCGACAAGGGCTACATCAACCAGGCCATGGCACGGGGACGGCGACCGACGGAGCTGGCCCGGCTGTTCGCGGCGGAGCCGGATGCGGGCGTGCTGACCTTCTGATGCGCCGCCTGCTGCTTGCTCTCGCCCTGCTGCTGGGCCTTGCCGCGCCCGCCGCCGCCCAATCCCGCCAGGATGTGGCGCCATTCGCCGGTCCCGGAACCCCCGTCGTCATCGGCCAGGGCTACGACCTGCCCACGAAGCACTACCCCAAGCCCCGCCGCATCAACGTCCAGCTGCCGCCCGGCTACGACGACCCGAAGAACAGGGACCGTCGCTACCCGGTCCTCTACCTGCTCGACGGCGGCGCCGGCTGGCAGGACTTCGCCCATATCGCCGGCATCGTGCAGCAGGGCGGGACCTGGGGCATAAGCGCGCCGGTCATCCTGGTCGGGGTCGAGAGCGGCGACCGCAAGGCCGAGTTCACCCAACCCTCATCCGACCCCGGCGAACAGCAAGACTTCCCAACGCACGGCAAGGCCGAGACCTTCCGCCAGTTCCTCGTCCAGGACCTCAAGCCCGCCATCGACGCCGCCTGGCGCACCGATGGGACCGACGGCCTGATCGGCGAATCCCTGGCTGCCCTGTTCGTGGTCGATGAATTCCTCAGCATCCGGCCGACTTCGACCGTTACATCGCCATCAGCCCCAGCCTCTGGTGGGACCGGCAGGCCCTGGCGAAATCGGCGCAAACCAAACTCGCCGCCCCGAACCAACCGCCCCGCACCCTGTGGCTCTCCATCGCCGACGAGGGCGGAACCATGCAGTCCGGTGTCGATCTGGTGGTCGCCGCGCTGAATGCCAACCCGACCCCGACCGTGACCTGGACCTACGCCCCGTATCCGGCCGAGAAACACAGCACCATCTACCACCCGGCCGCCACCCGGGCGATCCGCGAGGTGTTTCCCGCGCCGCCGGAGACGTAGGATTTGACCAGGGTCATGGCGCGCCGCCTCCCGGCGTGCTCTGAAGGTCCGAACCAGACCCGGAACCCGCCATGGCCCGCCTTCACCGAGAGTCCCACCGCATCGACCGCGTCGGCTGGCTGCGCGCCGCCGTGCTGGGGGCCAATGACGGCATCGTCTCCACCGCCAGCCTGATCGTCGGGGTCGCCGCCGCCTCGCAGGGCAGAGGGCCGATCCTCGTGGCGGGTGTCGCTGCCCTGGTCGCCGGGGCCATGTCGATGGCGGCCGGCGAATACGTCTCGGTCAGCTCCCAGTCCGACACCGAGCGCGCCGACCTGGCCAAGGAAAAGGCCGAGATCGAGACCCAGCCCGAGCATGAGCTGGAGGAGCTGACCCAGATCTACGTCGGCCGTGGCGTCGAGGTCGGGCTCGCCCGTCAGGTCGCGACCCAGATGATGTCCAACGACGCCCTGGGCGCCCACGCCCGCGACGAACTCGGCATCTCCGACTTCACCACCGCCCGGCCGATCCAGGCCGCCCTCACGTCAGCCGCGACCTTTGCCACCGGCGCCGCCCTGCCGCTGGCGCTGGCCGCCATTGTACCGCTGAACCTGCTGGTTCTGGCGGTGTCGCTCGCCTCCCTGTTGTTCCTGGCCCTGCTCGGCGGCGTCGGCGCTCGGGCCGGCGGCGCGCCGGTGCTCAAGCCGATCCTGCGGGTCACCTTCTGGGGCGCCATCGCCATGGCCCTGACCGCCGGGGTCGGGGCGCTGTTCGGGGTGGCGGCCTAAGCCGTCTTCTCGGCCAGCCTGCCGCTGACCCCCAGGCAGATCATCGTCTGCCCGGCGAAGTACAGCCCCCAGACCGCCAGCCCGACCGTGAAGCCGGGCTCGATCCGCCCCATGCGGGCGAAGATCAGCAGGTCGGAAACCACGAACATCACCGCCCCCAGCCCCGTCCACAGCCGTGGAAACCGGCTGATCCAGGCGCAGGCGGCCATGACCGAAAGCCCCGTCGCATAGAGGGCGATGCCCGGCGCCTCGGCCCGCTCCGTCGGCAACAGGAAGGCGATGGCGATCGTCGCCGGAACCAGCACCACGGCCAGCAACAGCTGGCTGCGGGTGAGGGCAGGGCGGCGATTGCGCAGATACAGGCCGATGGCGACCAGATGCCCGACCAGGAAGGCCAGCGCCCCGGTGATGAAGTTCACCCCCAGCAGCACGTCGCCCAGCATCCCGAAGGTCATCACCGCCGTCAGCAGCCAGCCATCAAGGCTCCGCGCCCGCAGGCCTGCGAACACCGCCAGGAAGCCGACCCCGGTCCCCTTCCACGCCAGGTCCCAGGCGGGCGGCAGGTTCATCCCCCAGGCCAGCACATAGCTGGTCCCGCCGATCACGGCGGCGAGCAACGCCAGTTTGGCCAGCCGATCTTTCATGAGCCCCTCCCGAATCCCGCAAAGCATAGAACAATCCCCGCGCCCGCTCGCCATTCCCACGGCGCGCGGAATCCGGCATGACCCACCGTAACGAGGAGACATCCCCCATGAACGGCGCCGACGCCCTGATCACCACCCTCTGCGACAACGGCGTCGAGGCCTGCTTCGCCAATCCGGGCACCAGCGAGATGCAGTTCGTCTCCGCCCTCGACCGCGAACCGCGCATGCGGCCGGTGCTCTGCCTGTTCGAGGGCGTGGCGACGGGCGCCGCCGACGGCTACGGCCGCATCGCCGGCAAGCCCGCCTGCACCCTGCTGCATCTGGGGGCCGGCTACGCCAACGGCGGCGCCAACCTGCACAACGCCCGCCGGGCCGGCACGCCGGTGGTCAACGTCATCGGCGACCACGCCACCTATCATCGCCAGTACGACGCCCCGCTGAACAGCGACATCGCCGGCTGGGCCGCCCCCAACAGCCTGTGGGTCAAGTCGGCCGA
>JANPKF010000695.1:0-14045 GCA_031425895.1 Caulobacteraceae bacterium
AGCCGTCACTGGTCGAGCTCATGTAGAGCAGGCCATCGAGGCCCTTCATGCGCTGTTCGACGATCTGGGTGACGCTGTCCTCGACCGTCTTGGCGGACGCGCCCGGGTAGTTGGCGCTGATCGAGACCTGCGGCAGGGCGATGGAGGGGTACTGCGCGATCGGCAGGTTCATGATCGACAGGACGCCGGCCAGCATGACGATGATGGCCAACACCCAGGCAAAGATCGGGCGTTCGATGAAGAAGCGGGACAACATTGGGGTCAGGTCCTAGCGCTTGCCGGCGGCGGCCGCCGCGGGGCGGGAGCCGGCGGCGGCGACGCTGACCTCGCCGCCTGGCCTGACCGATTGCAGCCCCTCGACGATGACCTTGTCGCCGGGCTTGAGGCCGGCAGTGATCACCCAGCGGTCGCCCTTGGTCTGGTCGGCGGTGACCTGGCGGGTCATCGCCTTGTTGTCAGCGCCGACGACGAGAACACTGGCGGCGCCCTTGGCGTCGCGGGTGACGGCGGTCTGCGGCGCCAGGATGGCGTCGGCGGCGACACCCGTGGTCAGGCGGGCGCGGACATACATGCCGGGCAGCAGCTGGCCGTCAGGATTGGCGAAGACGGCGCGCAGGCCGATGGAGCCGGTGCCGGCATCGACGGTGACGTCGGAGAAGGCCAGGCGCCCTTCGATGGGGTACTCGCTGCCGTCCTCGAGGATCAATTTCACCGCCGCCGTGCCGGCCTGGTCGAGCTGGCCGCTGGAGAAGCGGGCCCGCAGTTTCAACAGATCGGTAGAGGACTGGTTGAGGTCGACGTAGACGGCGTCCAGCTTCTGGACGGTGGCCAGGGGAGCGACCTGGCTGGCGGTGACCAGGGCGCCGGGGGTGACGCTGGACTTGCCGATGCGGCCGCTGATCGGGGCGGTGACACGGGTGAAGTTCAGGTTGATGCGGGCCGTGTCGACAGCCGCCTTCTGGAAGGCGACGTTGGCCACCGCCTGCCGGTAGGCGGACTGGGCGTCGTCATTGTCCTGGCGGCTGACCGCGCCGGTGGCGGCCAGGGTCGCATAGCGGTCGGCCTTCAGCCTGGCCGAGTCGCGGGCCGCGTCGGCCTGGGCCAGGCCCGCCCGGGCGCTGTCATAGGCGGCCTGATAGGTGGCGGGGTCGATCTGGTAGAGCAGCTGACCGGCGCGGACCATGCCGCCCTCGACGAAATGCCGGCTCTTGATGATGCCGCCGACCTGCGGCCGCACTTCCGAGACCAGCACGGCGCTGGTTCGGCCCTGCAGCTCGGTGGTGAGGGTGACCGGCTCGGCCTTGGCCACCATGACGCCGACATTGGCCGGGCCGCCGAAGCCCTGCTGGGCATTGGCCGCGTCGTCGCCGCAACCGGCGAGGGCCAGGGCGGCCAGGCCGAGCGCCACGGCGCCCGCTTGAATGGAGGAGACGCGCGGACGGGTGTCTCGCGGGGAGCGCTGACGCATGGGAGGAGGCCTTGCTGACTACACACAAATATGAGAATGAACGTTCATTCTCAGTTCAGGGATACCTAGATAGGGGATGACCTCAAGTCAACTGCGGAGCGGCGATTTTGTCGCGGGCCGCAAAACGGTGCATAGCGCTAAGCAAGGAAACCATGATCGACGCCACCGCCCCTTCCCGCCCCTCGACCGAGGCGCGCCGCCAGCAGATCCAGGACGCCGCGGCGGCCTGCTTCCGGCGTTCGGGATTTCATGGGGCGAGCATGCAGGAGATCGCCAGGACGGCGAACCTGAGCGTCGGCCAGATCTATCGCTACTTCGAGAACAAGGAAGCGATCATCCAGGCCATCGTCGAACAGGACCTGGCCGACAAGCGCGAGAAGTTCGCCGAGTTCTACGAAACGCCTGGCGACATGGCCAACTACATGGTCGAGAACTGCGCCGGCGCCATCGACAAGTTCTGGGACAGGGAGCGCGCCGCCCTGATGCTCGAGGTGCTGGCCGAGGCGGCCCGCAACCCGAAGGTCGCCGCCATCCTGCATCGCCGCGACGAGCAGGAACGTGAGATGACCGAGCTCTTCCGTAGCAGGATCCGCCGCAAGGGCTGGAGCGAGGAAGAAACCGAACTGCGCGGCGAGCTGATCAGCATGATGTTCGACGGCATGGCCACGCGCTCGATCAACAGTGACATCGATCCGGCCAGGCTTGAGCCGGTGCTGAAGAAGGTGATGGCCCAGATCCTCGGTGTCGATCAGCCGCCGCATCACCCCTGCCCTGGCGACGTGGCCTCGAAAGAAGACTGACGTCATCGGGCGACCGCATAAAAAATGACCCCGGGGGCGAACCCCGGGGTCAAGGCAGTGTCATCAGGAGCCGTCATCAGGGCTGACGGCGGCCCATCTCCGGTCGGCTACCAGCGCGGGCGCGGGCCGCCGCCATAGCCGTAATCGTCATCGCGGACTTCCTGGCGCACCCGCCAGGCCAGCCGGTCGAGGCGTTGGTCGAGGTCCGACCGTTCCCAGCGGCTCAGGTGGCGATCATAGCGATAGCGGGCTTCGATCCGCTTGATCTCCCACAGCTGCTCACGCAGGCGGCGGGCTTCGCGGTGGTTCAGGCGGCCGTTGCGCTCGGCGCGGGCGATGCGAGTCTGGATTTCGTCCTGGCGGGCGTTGATCCCGCCACCGCCACCGCCACCACCACCGTGACCACCGCCATAGCCGCCGCCATAGCCGCCGCCGTAGGGTTGGGCCGCGGCCGGCATGGCCGCAGCAGCGGTTCCAAGGGTCGCAACAGCCGCGACCGCCATCAGCATCTTCTTCATGGGGCAATCTCCATCTGCTTGGTCGCGCTGCCGGGGTGACAACGCTGAGATGGAACTGAACATTTCGCTCCTGAAACGAACCTGAGCCGTTTGTTGTCTGGCGTTCAGGCAGATGAACGGGGGTCAGTGCGTGCTTCGACACGCGGCCTTCGGCCGCTGCCCAGCATGACTGGCCTTTTTGGGCTGCACCCCGGGCAGTCATCCTGAGCAGCCCGCGCAGCGGGCGTGTCGAAGGACGCACTGAGCTCGGGTCGGCAACGAACAGATTGTGTGGGGGAGGGTGTCGGCTGACCTAGCTTCCGATGCGGGGGGCTGGGGGGGCTGTTCAGGATCCGGACCGGGGCCGATCAGCCGACATGGGCACTGTGATCGGGCGGTGTGGCGCTGGATTGCCCGGATTGGGGCGGCAATGGGGCTTTTTGCTTAACCGCCGCTCGTGGCCCGCCTCGTTGTGAGGATACCACACAGGCGCCCAAATCGGCCGGCCAGACGCTCCCCGCAATTGTTTCGGCCGATACAAAGCCCGATAGTGCGGGCGAACGGCGGCCAGATCCTGGTCGTCGGGGCGTGGGGCCCTCCGCGGCGCCTCCGGGACATTGCGTCCCGCGCGGATCATCAGAGGCGGCGAAGGCGGTCCCAAGGGGCCGCCTTTTCTGCATTAAACTTCTGTCATCCTCGCTCGAGGCGAGGACAGCCGGTCCCCTCCCCCCTAAGAACCGCCAGGGCTAGTCTGTTCAGGGATCATTTCATTGCGTCTGTTCGTGCTCGTTCTCGGCCTGCTGGCGTTCGCCGGCGCGGCCCATGCCGACCCTCTGCGCCAGACCAAGGCGCCCTTCGAGGACAAGTTCCGCCAGCTGGAGGGCGAGGACTGGCCGACCCCGACCGACTATCGCAACGCCGCCGGCGCGCCGGGCCATCGCTACTGGCAGCAGAAGGTCGACTACAAGATCGCCGCTACGCTCGACGAGAAGGCCCGTTCGATCCGGGGCTCGGGCTCGGTGACCTATGCCAACAACTCTCCGGACGAGATGCGCTACCTGTGGCTGCTGCTCGACCAGAACAACTACAAGCGCGACAGCCTGTCCGAGCTGTCCTCGACCGTGTCAGGCTCGGGGAGCATCTCCTACAACGCCGTGCGCCGCGCCAAGCGCTATCAGACCTGGGAGGGCGGTTTCTCCGGCCTTAAGGTCACCGGCGCCGACGGCGGCCCGCTGAAATTCACCATCGTCGACAGCCTGATGCGCATCGACCTTCCCACCCCGCTGAAGAGCGGCCAGTCGTTCAGCTTCTCGATGGACTGGACCTTCCCCATGGTCGAGACGCGGGTTATCGGCGGGCGCGGCGGCTACGAGTGTTTCACCAAGCCGGACGAGGACGGCAACTGTCTGTTCCTGGGTTCGCAGTGGTTTCCGCGCCTGGCGGTCTATTCGGACTATGAGGGCTGGCACAACAAGGCCTTCCTCGGCGGCGGCGAGTTCACGCTCGAATTCGGCGACTACGATGTCTCTCTGACCGTGCCGGCCGACCATGTGATCAGCTCCACCGGCGTCCTGCAGAACCCGGACGAGGTGCTGACCGCCGCCCAACGCGAGCGCCTTGAGCGATCGAAGACCGCGCCGGAGCCCATCTATATCGTCACCCCGGCCGAGGCCGCGGCGGCCGAAAAGGGCAAGGCGACCGCGACCAGGACCTGGCGGTTCACGGCCGACAACGTCCGCGACTTCGCCTTCGCCTCCAGCCGCAAGTTCATCTGGGACGCGCAGGGCGTAAAGCAGAACGACGCCGACCAGCCGCTGGTCATGGCCATGAGCTTCTATCCCAAGGAGGCGCGCCCCCTCTGGGACGCCTACTCGACCAAGGCCATCGCTCACACCATCAAGGTCTACGGCGACTTCGCCTTCCCCTACCCCTATCCGGTCGCCCAGTCGGTGAACGGGCCGGTCGGGGGGATGGAATACCCGATGATCACCTTCAACGGGCCGCGCCCGATCAAGGACAAGAAGACCGGCGTCCTGACCTACACCGACCGCGCCAAGTATGGCCTGATCGGGGTGATCATCCACGAGGTCGGCCACATCTGGTTCCCGATGACCGTCAACAGCGACGAGCGCCAGTGGACCTGGATGGACGAGGGGCTGAACACCTTCCTGCAGTTCCAGGCCCAGCAGCAGTGGGACGAGAAGTTCCCGGCCCGGCGGGGTGAGCCGCGCAGCATCGTCGAATACATGGTCAGCAAGGACCAGGTGCCGATCATGGTCCAGTCCGACAGCCTCCTGCAGTTCGGTTCCAACAGCTACGCCAAGCCCGCGGCGGCCCTCGTCATCCTGCGCGAGACCGTGCTGGGCCGTGAGCTGTTCGACTACAGCTTCAAGGAATACGCCCGCCGCTGGCGCTTCAAGCGCCCGACGCCTTACGACTTCTTCCGCACCATGGAGGAGGCGTCAGGGGTGGATCTGGACTGGTTCTGGCGCGGCTGGTTCTACAGCACCGATCACGTGGACATCTCGCTCGACAAGATCGTCCAGGCGCGGCTCGACACGCTGGATCCGGTCCGTGAGAAGGGCCTGAGGGAGGAGCGGGCCAAGCAGGACCCGGTCAGCCTGACCAACCTGCGCAACACCGAGCCGACGGTGGTCGAGCTCGATCCCAACGTCCGCGACTTCTACGACACCACCACCGAGTTCACCGTCACCGAGGCCGACCGCAAGAAGGCCCGTGACGCCCTGGCCAGGCTGGAGCCGGAAGAGCGCGAGGCCCTGAAGGTCACCGACAACTTCTACCATTTCACCTTCAGCAATCTCGGCGGGCTGGTGATGCCGGTGATCCTGAAGCTGGACTTCACGGACGGGACGTCGGAGACGATCCGGATCCCGGCCGAGGTCTGGCGCAAGAACAGCCGTCAGGTCACCTGGCAGTATGTGACGCCGAAGACCTTGAAGAGCGCCATGGTCGACCCGAGCTGGGAAACCGCCGACGCCGATATCGCCAACAACGCCTTCCCGCGCGCCATCACGCCGCTGACCTTCAAGCCGGCTGCCGACGATCCGGAGAATAACCGGATGAAGGATATGGGCCTGCAGGTCTCGCCCGACGGCCTGGCGACCAAGCCGTCCTCAAAGAAGGACTAGGCGGTGCGCCGTCTTTACATCGCGCTGTCGGTAGTGTTGCTGGCGCTGGCGGGCGGCGGCGCGGCGCTGGCCCATCGCGGCCACGCCACCCTGTCGGTGGTGGTCGTTGACCCGGTGAATGGCGAGGTCACCGTCACCCACCGGATGGCCGCCCATGACGCAGAGCCGGCCCTGGCCGTCATCGCGCCGGACGAACAGCCCAGTCTCGACAACGAGGGCGCCATGGAGGCCTTCGTCGCCCATATCGGAAGCCACTTCACGGTCAACGGTGAGACCCTGCGCTTCGAGGCGCGCGAGGCCGAGGGCGACGAACTGACCCTGGTGTTCAAGGGGCGGGTGAAGACCCCGGTGACGGCGGTGGTCATCGAGGCTGACCTGCTGCCGGACGTCAGCGCGAGCCCGCCGGAATTCCAGGTCAACGTCAGGATGGGCAAGGTGACGCGCACCCTGCTGTTCCGCCCCGGGGACCAGGCGCAGACGGTCGTGTTCGACTGAGGCTCAAGGCCGTCGCGGCGGGGCTAGCCTGTCTTTCGGCCATTGAACCACTTCATCGCCATCGTACCGGCAAAGCCGATGAGGCAGATGAAGAAGGCGATCTTGGCCAGGGCCCCGGCGACGTCGACGACGAAGCCGAGGATGCCCGCGATGATCATGACGACGAAGAAGACACCGGCGAGTTTAAGCATTCTCGCCTAACGGCGGCCGGAGCCATCGGTTCCGACCGCCGCCAGAGGGTCAGGCCAGTGTGCGCACGCCGGGCTCACGGTCCCAGAAGCGCTTGCCGCCCGCGGCGACGAAGTGGGCGCCCAGATCGGTGACGCCGTCGTCCGGCTCGACCCCGGCCTTGTCCAGCAGGGGCTTGGCCGCCTCGGAGTGACCGATGGCTTTCAGGTGGCCGAAGGCGTCCATGACGAACTGCACAGCCGCCGCCTCCTTCAGCATCGCCGCGCAACCGGCTTCGGAAAGGACGACAGCGATGGCGTCGACCATGACCGAGGGCGTGCCGGCCAGTTGACCATCTGCCGGCAGAAGCGAGCCGTCAGACAGTTTGGCGCCGCCGATCTTCGGCGCGATGATTATCGCCTTGCCGCCGGCTTTGGTCACGGCCTTGACGAGGCCGTTCACCTCAGCGGCGTCAGAGCCGTCCGCCACGAGGACACCGACCTTGCGGCCTTCGAGGGTGTGGAACTCCCGCGGTCCGCCGATGATCCGCAGGGCCGGCGAGGGATCCATGTCCAGCACCGGTGCGGCCGTCGCGCTGGCCTTGGGAAGCGGCATGTTCAGGCCGTCCGCCACCCGTTTGGCGAGGTCCGGATCGACGTTGACCAGATTGCCCAGCATGCGGGTGCGGATGGCGGCGATCTCGACCTTGGACAGCTCGAACACCAGGGCCGAGGCGAGGTGGGCCTGCTCCGGGACGTCGAGCGAGCGGAAGAAGAGGCGCGCCTGGCTGTAGTGGTCGGCGAAGCTTTCGGGGCGGATGCGCAGCTTTTCGCCCTGCTCGCTGGTTTCTGCATCCGGTGTGGTGACGAAGCCCGTAGCCGGGCATTCCCGCGGCCCGCCGATCTCACCGAATTCGGCGAGGCTGTTGGGCTCATAGTTGGCGCGTCCCTTGGGCTGGGCCATCTGCATGTGGCCGTCGCGCTGGAAGTTCATCACCGGACATTTGGCCGCGTTGATGGGGATCTGGTGGAAGTTGGATGTGCCCAGCCGGCTATGCTGGGTGTCAAGGTAGCTGAAGAGACGGCCCTGCAGCAGCGGGTCGTTGGTGAAATCGACGCCGGGCACGATGTTGCCGGGGCAGTAGGCGACCTGCTCGGTCTCGGCGAAGAAGTTGTCCGGCCAGCGGTCCAGCACCATCCGGCCGATGGGGCGGACCGGCAGCAGCTCCTCGGGGATCAGCTTGGTCGGATCGAGGACGTCGAAGGGCAGGCTGTCGGCGAAGGCCTGGTCGAAGGCCTGGATGCCGAGTTCCCATTCGGGGAAGTCGCCGGCCTGAATGGCTTCGAAAAGGTCGCGGCGGTGGAAGTCCGGGTCGGCGCCGGCGATCTTCACGGCCTCGTCCCAGAGGGTCGACTGCAGGCCCTGCTTGGGCTTCCAGTGGAATTTGACGAAGGTCGAGACGCCCTTGGCGTTGACCAGCCGGAAGGTGTGGACGCCGAAGCCTTCGATGGTGCGCAGGGAGCGCGGAATGGTGCGGTCCGACATCGCCCACATGATCATGTGGGTCGATTCCGGCATCAGGCTGATGAAGTCCCAGAAGGTGTCATGGGCGCTGGCCGCCTGCGGGAAGCCGCGATCGGCCTCCATCTTCACCGAGTGGACCAGGTCCGGGAACTTCATGGCGTCCTGGATGAAGAAGACCGGGATGTTGTTGCCGACCAGGTCCCAGTTGCCTTCCTGGGTGTAGAACTTGACCGCGAAGCCGCGCACGTCGCGCGGGGTGTCGACCGAGCCGGCCCCGCCGGCCACGGTCGAGAAGCGGGTGAAGAGCGGCGTCTTCTCGCCGGCCCGCTGGAAGAGGTCGGCCTTGGTGATGTCGCTGAGGGACTCGTAGAGTTCGAAGAAGCCGTGCGCCGCCGAGCCGCGGGCGTGGACGATGCGCTCCGGGATGCGCTCATGGTCGAAGTGGAAAATCTTTTCGCGCAGGACGAAGTCTTCCAGCAGCACGGGGCCGCGCGGGCCGCTCTTGAGCTGGTTCTGGTTGTCGGAGACGCGGATGCCCTGGTTGGTGGTCAGGTGCTCGGCGGTCTGGTGATCGGCGCTCTTGGGCACATGCTGGTGGGTCTCCCCACCGACGCCGAGATCGGTCTTGAAGCTGCTGTTGTCGGCCATCGGTAGGCTCCGCCCGGGGTTGCTGCTGGCAACCCCAACGGCGGACAGGCGAGGATGTTCCTAGGCGTTGCGCAGATGGTGCAGGGCGATGCCGACGCTGGTCGCGACGTTGAGGGAATCGAACCCGGCGGCCATCGGGATGCTGACGGTCGTGCAGCGGGCGAGGACGGCGTCGGGCAATCCCGGTCCCTCGGCCCCGGCCAGCAGGGCGGCGCGGGGCGGGACCGGCAGGCGGGCCAGGACCGTCTGGCCGGCCGGGCTGAGAGCGACCGATTGCAGTCTGGCGGCCTCGAGCAGGCCGATCAGGTCCTCGCCCTCGGCCAGCCAGGCGAAGGGCGTGGTCAGCACGCCGCCGACCGAGACGCGGATGGCCTTGCGATACAGCGGGTCGCAGCAGTCGGTATCGAGCAGCACCGCATCGACCCCGAAGGCGGCGGCGTTGCGAAACAGGCCGCCCATGTTGTCGTGGTTGGCGATGCCCACCAGCGCGAGGACCAGCGCCTGCTCCGGCAGGGTCGCCAGCAGGTCCGTGGCGGACGGCGGGTTAAGTCGCCGGCCGATGGCCAGGATGCCCCGATGAAGATGGAAGCCGGCGATGGCGTCGAGCACGGCCTGGTCAGCGAGATAGACCGGCGTGGTGTCAGGCAGCTGCGCCAGGGTCTCGGCCAGCTTGTCCTGCCGCCGGGGGTCAATGAGAACCGAGACCGCCTCGAACCGGCTGGACCGCGCCAGCAGGTTGAGGACCACCTCCCCCTCGGCCACGAACAGGCCCTGGCGACCGACCAGGTCACGCTCGCGGATGTCGCGGTAGGGCTCGACGCGGGGGTCGGCGGGATCGGTGATGGAGATCAACATGGCGCCGCAATCAGTCCCTTCTCCCAGAGGTAGAAGGAGGGGCCCGCGCCGAAGGCGTGGGAGGATGAGGGGTTAGGAACGGCGGGGGTTTACGCGCAAACTCGGGGACAGCGTAACCCCTCACCCTCCCGTCGCTGCGCGACGGGCCCCTCCCTCTCCCTCTGGGAGAGGGGTCTAGACCCCGTACCTGCGGCCCAGATCGGCGATAACCTCTTCGAACTCGCGCACCGTGTCGGCAATGATGTCGGCCACCGGCCGGACGCTGTCGATACGCCCCGCCACCTGGCCGGACAGCGCGATCGAGGCCTCCATGTCGCCGCCGAAGTAGAGCTTCAGGGCGTTGCCGAATTCGGCCATGACGCCGCCCTCGGGCGAGGCCTTCTCATAGTCGCTGGTTTTGTTGGTGCGCAGGGCGCGCAGGGCCGGGCCCGGTCCGAAGCGGTTGAGGAAGACGGTGTCGGTTTCCTTGGCCTCGACGATGGCGGTCTTCCAGTTCTCGTGCACCGGCGACTCGGCGGCCGAGACCATGCGGGTGCCCATCTGCACACCCTCGGCCCCCAGGGCGAAGGCGGCGGCCATGGTGCGGCCGTCGGTGATGCCGCCAGCGGCGATGATCGGCACATTCACCTTGGAACAGACCAGAGGCAGCAGGACCATGGTGGCCACATCCCGCGGGTTCTTGAAGCCGCCGCCCTCACTGCCCTCGACGATCAGCCCGTCGACGCCGGCCTCGATCGCCTTCAGCGCGGCCCCCAGCGACGGCACCACATGAAACACGGTCAGGCCCGCCTCCTTGAGCTGGCCACAGTATTTGGCGGGGTCGCCGGCCGAGGTGGAGACGAACTTCACCCCCTGGTCGATGACGAACTGGACGATGTCGGGGTCGCGGACGAAGGCCTGGGCGACGTTCACCCCGAACGGCTTGTCGGTCAGCTGGCGCATCTTGCCGATCTCGGCGCGGACCTCGTCGAGCTGACCGGACGAGGTCTCGATGATGCCCATGGCGCCGGCGTTCGACACGGCCGAGGCCAGCTGGGCGCGGGCGATCCAGCCCATCGGGGCCTGGACGATGGGGTACTGGACCCCGAGCATTTCGGTGATGCGGTTCTTGATCATGGGGTTTCCTCTTGGGCCCTTATCCCGCGTTTGACCGTGCGGAAGCCAAGATGGCTCTGGCCGGTGTCAGGCGGGCCCGGCTGGCGGGCGGCCGGGCGATAGCGAAGGCAGAAATTGTCGGCGCAGAGGAAGGACCCGCCCTTGATCAGCCGCGAGCCGTCCCGGTAGCGATCCGAGGTCCATTCCCAGACGTTGCCCGACAGGTCGAAGAGGCCGTAGGCGCTGGGCGGGAAGCAGCCGACAGGCGCGGCGCGGGCCTTGTAGCCGTCCTCGGCCGTATCGATGACCGGGAACACCCCCTGCCAGGTGTTGGCCTGCGGCTTCTGACCGTCGATCGCCCCGTCGCCCCATTCGTATCTGGAACCCTCATGGCCGGCGCGGGCGGCGAATTCCCATTCGGCCTCGGTCGGCAGATCGCGGCCCTTCCACCGGGCGTAGGCCAGGGCGTCGTCATAGGCGATGTGGACGACGGGGTAGCGCTCCCTGCCCTTCAGGTCGCTGCCCGGGCCCCGGGG
This sequence comes from Caulobacteraceae bacterium, assembly GCA_031425895.1. GTDB lineage: Bacteria > Pseudomonadota > Alphaproteobacteria > Caulobacterales > Caulobacteraceae > Caulobacter. Next base: position 11,236 of record JANPKF010000695.1, read on the forward strand.
GTGCTTCCAGCTGGCCCCGTCGATGATCCGCCACCAGCGGGCCGGATTGCCGTCGCCCAGCCCCTCGTCGTTGCCGACGAAAACCAGGGAAGAGGGGTTCAGCTGGTCCGCGGGCACGCCCGGATAGAGGGCCGGATCGGGGTTGCGTTCCGATAGGGTGACGTAGCCGGTCGCGGCCACGAATTCGGCGAACTGGGCGTTGGTGACCTCGGTGCGGTCGATGGAGAAGGGGCCGACTGTGACGGTGCGCTGTGGTCCTTCGTCGTCGTGCATGGCGCCGGCGCCGAGGGTGAAGGTTCCGCCCTTCAGGGCGACCTCGCCGTTCGGCTGGGCTGCGCAGACCGGGTCGACGGCGGCGACGGGCTTGGCCTTGGGGGCGCAGGCGGTCAGGGCCAGAGCGACCAGCAGGCCCACTCCGCAGGCGATACGAGCGCGGCTCATGCGCGCCGCCATTGACGGTCGCGGGGCCGCGACGGCCGTTCGCCCGCGACGATCGGCAAGGACAGGGGCTCCGGCGGCGGCGGTCCGGCCGGCGCCTGGTCAAGCAGGGCCGTCGCCGACGGATCGTCGAGCCAGCCGATCACCTGGGACCGGGCGGTCGCGTCCAGCTCCTGGAACCGCAGGCGCAAGCGCGCCAGACGCCAGACCCGGTAGGGGCTGACAGGCGTCTCAAAGGCCGCGCCGAAGTGACTGAAGCGGGCAAAGCGGGCGCCGGACGCCCAGGCAGCCTCATGGGCCGCCATCATCGGCAGGAAGCGGGTGGTGACGGCGAGAGCCAAGCGCTCCAGTCCCTGCGGCGGGCCGGACGGCTGGACCGCCGCGGAGAAGTCGTCAGGCTTCAGGGTCCAGACTCGCGTCGTCCAGGCCAGGACCGACGGGGCCCGCTCAGCCATGATGGCGCCCGGCGTCGGATCCTGGGCGAAATGCCGGAACAGGCCGCCAAACAGGCCGAAATCGGCCTCCGTGGGTCTCTGACCCATGACGAAGGGCCGGCTGGCCAGCACCGGCTCGAGGCTGTCCAGGATGTCCAGGTACTCCTGGCGAACGGCGCCGGCATTGGCCGCATTGACGCCGTCGCCGGCCAGGTAGGTCCGCCGCTGGCGGGCAATGATCAGGGTGCGCTTGAACAGGCGCGGCAGCGGCAGGGCGCCGAGCATCGTCACGGCGATCTGCTCGCCCCGCAGCCGGGCGTCCTTGGCGTAGGCCCAACGATAATAGAGAGCCGGCCGCCAGAGTTGTTCGTCGCCGAAGTCCTCGATCAGGCCTGCGATGAAGGCGCTCGCTCCATCGGCTGGGGTTATGGCCGGGTGCGGGCGCTGCTGTTCCACATACTCGATGATCCGTGGACTGTCGGTCAGCCAGCCGTCGGGCGTCTCGATCTGCGGCATCCAGGCCACGCCGGTGGCCGCTGCGCAGGCGCGCAGATCGGCGGCGCTCATCTCGATCAGGGTGTAGGGCTGGCCCTTGGCCCGAAGGTAGGCTTCGATCTTGCCCGTGAAGTAGGACAGCGATAGCCCGTGGACGCGCCAGGTCCCTGCCGCCGGCACGAAAGCAGCGGCGGCCTCCGTCATGGGCCGAGCACCCGGTCGACGAGGGCGGCGATGATCTGCTCGGCTTCGTCCAGCGACAGCTTCTGATCCAGGCGCAATCGCCGCCAGCTGTCGAAGCTCATCAGCAGGTCCATCATCTCGACCAGCACCCGATCAGCCTTCATCTCGTCAGGCAGCAGGGCGGTGGCCATGCTGCGCTGCAGCCGGAGCAGGCTTTCGTGGCCTTTCTGCAGGAAAGGCGATCGCGCACGGTGGGCGTCGGCGGCGACCTGGAAGGGCATCATCTCTTCGAACAGGCGCACCCGGCGATGGATCAGGTTGCGCAGCCGGATCCGCCAGGTTTCACCGACCACCGGCTCTGCGGCGATGGGGGCGAGCCTCGCCAACATCATGGCGTGCATCTCGCGGTAGAGGCTGTCCATGTCGTTGAACAGGCGGAACACTGTCCGCAGGCCGACCCCGGCCTGTTCCGCGACCGCTTCGGCCGAGGGCGCCGGGTTACCCTGCCGGATCAGCTCCAGCATGGCTTCTACGATCCGCGCCCGACTGGCTTCGGCCCGCAGGCGGCGACCGTCTGTCGCGATGGGAGGATTGGCGGCCATGACCTCCGCAATTGCCGCCGCCGGCGCGTGAAGTCCAGCCTCGCCTGTCATCCTGCGGGTTCGCGACGCATCCGTCGGCCGAATTCCCAGGCCAGGGCCAGGAGCAGCAGAGAGACGGTGACGATCATCCCCGTGCGACCGGGAATGTCATGCGGTGGCGGCTTGCTGACGAAGGCGATGACCGTGGACAGCGCCGCCTTGCCTGCCTCGATGACCAGCAGCGGCACGGCGAAGGCCCGATAGCGGGCGGCCACGGCCAAGTCTATCAGCCCGGCCCCCATCTGCCCGGCCCCGGTCGCGGCCAGCAGGAAGACGATGGTCTGTCCGCCCTGGCTGAGATCGAAGTGGGCGATGGCCCCTGCCCCGCTATCGGGCAGGAAGGCATGCAGCGCCCCACGGCCGAGATTGAACAGGCCGAGGATCGCCAGCACCGCCAGGCTGACCCGCGACGGGGTCATCCCGCCGGGCTGCATTGGATCAGCAGTTGGCCCTTGAGGCCGGCCTTGCGGTGGACACCCATGGCGGCGACTTCCGGCGAGGTGGCGATCTCCACGAAGGCGGCGCGGCTCGGGTATTCCATGATGGCGGCGACGTCCCAGAGCTCACCGACCTCGCCGATCACCAGATGATCGATCTTGCTGGAGAAGATGATCCGCCC
>JANPKF010000696.1:0-14296 GCA_031425895.1 Caulobacteraceae bacterium
GGTGGCGAGCTTCCACCGGGTGACCATCAGGCACAGGCCAATCATGGCGACCTGCACCACGATCCATCCGCCGATGACCAGATCGATGGGGTCGAGGCTCACCCCGCCTTGTCCTTCTTCTTGTACATGGCCAGCATCCGCGGGGTGACCTGGAAGCCGCCGAATATGTTGACGGCGGCAAGGCCAGCGGCGACGGCGCCGGCGCCCTTCGAAATCCAGACCGAGCCGGTCATCGCCTGACCCGTCGCGGGATGGGCGGCGGCGGCGATCAGGGCGCCGACGATGATCACCGAGGAGATGGCGTTGGTCACCGCCATCAGCGGCGTGTGCAGGGCCGGGGTGACGCTCCAGACGACGTAGTAGCCGACGAAGATGGCCAGGACGAAGATCGCCAGGCGGAAGATGGTGGGATCGACTTCCATTGTAACTCCTCAGTCCCGGGGGCCGGGCAGCGACAGTCCATACATGTTGAGCTGAATCTGACGATCCGGCGCGGCGGCGAGCAGGGTGATGCGGGCGGCGTCGCCCTGCGGCTCGACCCGCAGGGTCAGGCCGGAAATCCGGCAGCCGTCTTCGGCCGCCTCGCAGGCGACCAGGTCGTCGGCCTTGACGCCGTCCACCACCAGTCGGAACCGGGGCTGGCCGGCCTTGAAGCCTTCGAAGCGGTAAGCGCCCTCGATCGGGGCGGCGTCGGACCAGGCGACGCGCTCGTAGCGCATGTTGCCGGCCCCGGCGAGGGCATGGACGGAGCCGGCCAGATAGGGGCTGCCCAGGTCCATGTATTCGGTGACGTAGGCGCCCTCGAAACTTCCATCGCGGTTGAAGTCGCGGAAGCACTGGACGGTGACCACGCCGCGCGACAGGTCGCCCGGCGGGCAGTAGGCGACGCCGGAGCCCAGCCGGTAGCCGAACAGGACCGTGCCGGCCGCGACGCCAGGCGCGGCGGGGCGTTTGCGGGCTGCTGCGGCGTCCAGCAGGCGGACGTTGCGTTCCGGACGCAGGGTTTCACGCCAGGCGATGTCGCCCGGACGAACGGTCGGAGAGGTCTCCAGGCCCAGGGGCGCGCCGACCATGAAGGGCACGGCGCCCTGTTCGGCGCTGGGCACCTTCTTGCCGGCGAACGCCGGGGCGGCGACGGCGAAGGTCGCCGTCAGCGCCAGAAGGAGAAGCCGCCCCGCGCGCATGGCCTAGCCGGCCAGCTGGGGATGGACGACGGCGCCGCCCCTGGTGACCAGGGCGGCTTTCAGGATCTCGTCCTCGTAGTCGGGGTTCAGGGCACCGTCCTTGTCGAGCAGCAGGCCGGCGAAGGCCATCAGGTTGCGCGAATAGAGGGCGGAGGCGTCGGTGGCGATGCGGCCGGGCAGGTTGGCGGCGCCGAGGATCTTGACCCCGTTGGCGGTGATGGCGGTCTCGCCCAGTTTGGCGCCCTCGACATTGCCGCCCTGCTCGACGGCGAGGTCGACGATGATGCTGCCGGGTTTCATCGAGGCGACCTGTGCGGCCGTGACCAGGCGCGGGGCCGGTCGGCCCGGGATCAGGGCGGTGGTGATGACGATGTCCTGCTTGGCCAGGTGGCCGCTGAGCAGTTCGGCCTGTTTGGCCTGGTACTCGGGGCTCATTTCCTTGGCGTAGCCGCCGGCCGTCTGGGCGTTCCTGAACTCCTCGTCCTCGACGGCGAGGAACTTGGCGCCGAGGCTCTCGACCTGTTCCTTGGTGGCGGGCCGCACGTCGGTGGCGGTGACCACGGCGCCGAGGCGGCGGGCGGTGGCGATGGCCTGCAGGCCGGCGACCCCGACCCCCATGATGAAGACCTTGGCGGCGGCGACGGTGCCGGCGGCGGTCATCATCATCGGCAGGGCCTTGCCGAAGGCTTCGGCGCCCTCGATGACGGCGCGATAGCCGGCCAGGTTGGCCTGCGACGACAGCACGTCCATGACCTGGGCGCGGGTGATGCGCGGCACGAACTCCATGGCGAAGGCCGAGACGCCGGCCTTTGCCAGGGCGTTCAGGGTGTCCTTGTCCTGGTGCGGGTTGAGGGTGGCGACGACCGTGGCGCCGGCCTTCAGGGCGGCGATCTCTTCCGCGTCGGGCCCGCGCACCTTGAACAGGACGTCGGCGTCCTTGAGGGCGGCTTTGAGGGTCTTTTCGAGTTTGGCCCCGGCCGCCTCGTAGTCGGCGTCGGGATAGGAGGAGGCGGCGCCGGCGCCGGCCTCGACGGTGACGCTCCAGCCGGCGGCGATCAGCTTCTTCACCGTTTCGGGAGTGGCGGCGACGCGGGTTTCGCCCGCGCGACGTTCCTTGGTCACCGCAATCACGGCCATGCCGGATATCTCCCCCATGCAGTTAAGCGCCTACGCACTATGCGGGGGTCTTTAGGGGAGAATCTTGCCCCTTGTCGAGCCTCGGGACGCCGCGCTGCGAAAGGATATGCCGCAACGCGACGGAAACCAGGAATGACAGCGCCGGCGAGCCGCAAGGCGCGCCGGCGTTGGATTCATTGAAGGGTGTGAAAGCCTGGGGCCAAGCGACCCTATTCTACCGCTCATCCCGGCGAATGCCGGGATCCAGTTCGTAGAACTCGGTGTCTTGGGGGCGTGCCCTTGGGCACGGCGATCTTGCCCAAACCAGACCTCGCCGTGCCTGAAGGCACGAGTCCTGATCAGCAGCTCTTTATGAACTGGGTCCCGGCATTCGCCGGGATGAGCGGTTTTTGGGGGGAGTGAACTTCAAGTAGGCCTAGTGGCCGCCGCCCTTCTTGTCGCGCAGGAAGATGATGCCGAGCACCAGAAGCACCAGGGCCGGGACCAGGCCGCCGATGAAGCCGGCCGGGGTGCAGAACCACAGGACCAGGGCCAGAAGGGAGACGGCGAGGGCCAGGCTGCCCCACTTGGTCATGCCCATGACGGCGTTGTAGGTCGACACCTGTTCGTTGATGTCCATCTCGCCGCGGTGATAGTCGTCAGCCATGGTCGGTCCCTGAGAAATCGCGTTTCGCGGCGGGGATACAACGGCGCGGCGTCAGGCTCAAGCGGGGTTTGTGGCGGTGGCCAGCCGGCCGGTGATCCAGTCGAGAACCAGCCGCCCGGCCCGTGTGGCGCGCAGTCGCCCGTTGTCGGTGAGCAGCAGGCCCTCGGCGACGAGGGAGGCCACTTCCGGATGGTTCGGGGTGAGACCGAGCGGGGCCAGTTCTGCGAAGGCGACGCCGGCGTCGATGCGCAGGCCCATCAGCAGCCGCTCTTCGGCGGCCTCGATCGCCGTCAGGGGCTCGCGGTCGGCAAAGCCGGTCCCGGTATCTCGGACGGCGGCGATGTAGGCGGCGATGCCGCGATGGGCGCCGGTGGCGGTTCGGGCTGCGTCCAGGGTCAGGCGGCCGTGGGCCCCGGGACCGACGCCGACATAGTCCTGGCCCGTCCAGTAGACGAGGTTGTGGCGCGAGCGGGCGGCCGGGCCGCGGGCATGGTTGGAGACCTCGTAGGCATCGAAGCCCTCCCCTTCCAGCACCGCCTGGGTGGTGTCGTAGAGGGCGGCGCCGAGGGCCTCGTCCGCCGGCTTGAACGCGCCCCGGCGGACGGCGCGGTCGAAGGCCGTGCCCGTCTCGATGGTCAGCTGGTAGGGCGAGATATGCTCGGCGCCCCAGTCGATGGCGGTGCGCAGCTCCTGCGCCCAGGTCTCCGGGGTCTGACCGGGGCGGGCGTAGATGAGGTCGAGCGACAGGCGCGGAAACAGCCGGGCGGCCTCGGTGGCGGCGCGGCGGGCGGCGCCGGCGTCGTGGTTGCGGCCAAGGAATTTCAGCGAGGCGTCTTCGAGCGCCTGAACGCCCAAGGACAGTCGGTTCACCCCCGCGTCGGCAAGGGCGGCGAAGCGGCCGGTTTCGGCGTCGGTGGGGTTGGCCTCCAGGCTGATCTCAAGGTCCGGGACCGGGTCCCACAGCCGGCGGGCGGCGGCGATCATGTCGGCGGCGGCCTGGGGGTCCATCAGCGAGGGGGTGCCGCCGCCGAAGAAGATGGAGACCAGGCGGCGGGGGCCGGTGAGGCGCGCCTGCGTCTCCAGGTCGGCAAGGATGGCGGCGGCGAGGTCGGCCTGTTCCCGGGTCTTGCCCCGGTCGCGCACGACGTTGAAGTCGCAGTAGGGGCAGATGCGGGCGCAGTAGGGCCAGTGGATGTAGACCCCGATGTCCTTCCTTGCTGGTCGCTCTTGCTGATCGTCCGGGCTTCGCCCGGTCGGCAAACGCTCGGTCATTCGAACAGGGCGGCCTTCAGTTTGGCGAAGGCGATGGCGCGGTGGCTCATGGCGTCCTTGGCCTCGGGGTCCATCTCGCCGAAGGTCTGCGAGCCGCCGTTCGGAATGAAAATCGGGTCGTAGCCGAAGCCACGGTCGCCTCGGGCCGGGAAGACCAGGGAGCCGTGCACCTCGCCCTGGACGACGAAACCGGGCCCGTCAGGCCAGGCGACGGCCAGCGCGCAGGTGAACCAGGCGGAGTAGTCGTCGGTCCCGGTGGCCTCCAGCCGTTCCTCGACCTTGCCCATGGCCACGGCGAAGTCCTTGCCGGGGCCTGCCCAGCGGGCCGAGAAGATGCCGGGCGCGCCGTCCAGCGCCGTCACCGACAGGCCGCTGTCGTCGGCCAGCGCGATGCGGCCGGAGACTTCGGCGGCGTGGCGGGCTTTCAGCAGCGCGTTGCCGACGAAGGTCGTCTCGGTCTCGTCGGGCTCGGGGATGTTGAGTTCGCCGGCGGTCAGGACAGCGAAACGGCCCTCCAGCAGGGCCGCCAGTTCGCGGGCCTTGCCGGGGTTGTGGGTGGCGGCGACCAGGGTCGTGCCGGCGGGAAGGATCAGGGGCATGGCTGCTTCATCCCCCGCCCGGACCGCTGGCGCAAGATTTCGCTGGCGCGGCCCCGTATGAACAGCGTTAAGATAGGACCGTCTTTCTGTCGGGAGGAGGCGAAAGTGGCGGTCAATCTGGAAATCAACGGCAAGCCGGTGACGGTGAAAGCCGCCGACGACACGCCCCTGCTGTGGGTGGTGCGCGACGAGCTGGGCCTGACGGGCACCAAGTTCGGTTGCGGCGTCGCCCAGTGCGGGGCCTGCACGGTGCACATCAACGGTCAGGCGACGCGCAGCTGCGTCACGCCGATCTCGGCCGTGGCCGGCATGAAGGTCACCACCATCGAGGGCCTGGGCGGATCGCATCCGACCCAGCAGGCCTGGGCCAAACTGGACGTGCCGCAGTGCGGCTACTGCCAGTCGGGCCAGATCATGAGCGCCTCGGCCCTGCTGGCCGAGAAGCCCTCGCCGACCGACGAGGAGATCGACGCGGCGATGAGCGGCAACATCTGTCGCTGCGGCACCTATCAACGCATCCGGGCCGCCATCAAGGAAGCGTCCGGCATCAGCGCCGCCCTGCCCAAGACCGCAGAAATCGCCCCGGCCGTGGCCGGCGCCAAGACGGGAGCCTGAGCATGACCCGCTTCCTCCGCGACCTCGCCGCCAACACCACCGATGTCGTCCGCAAGGGGTTGAGCCGCCGCGAGGTCATCGTCACCAGCGTCGCCGCCGGCGGCGCCCTGCTGGTCGGCTGTTCGCTGGCCGACGCCATGAGCGCCGGCAGTCCGGTCAAGGCCGGCGAGTTCGGCGCCTTCCTGAAGATCGACGCCGATGGCGCCATCACCGTCGTCTCCAAGCACATCGAGATGGGCCAGGGCAGCCATACGGGTCTGTCGGCCATCGTCGCCGAGGAGCTGGACGCCGACTGGAACCGGGTGAAGATCGAGCAGGCGCCGGCCAACACCAAGCTCTACGCCAACACCCTGATGGGCGCGCAGGGCACCGGCGGCTCGACCGCCATCGCCAACAGCTGGAACCAGCTGCGCCTGGCCGGGGCGGCGGCGCGGGCGATGTTCGTCCAGGCGGCGGCCAACCTGTGGCAGGTCAACGCCAACGAGATCACGGTCAAGGACAGCATCGTCAGCCATGCGAAGTCGGGCAAGTCGGCGGCGTTCGCCGACCTGCTGGCCGACGCCGCCAAGGTGACGCCGCCGGAAAATCCGACGCTGAAGGACCCCAAGACCTTCACCCTGATCGGCAGCGACCGGGTGCGGCGCAAGGACAGCGTCGCCAAGAGCAACGGCACGGCCAAGTTCACCATCGACGTCCAGGAAGAGGGCCTGCTGGTCGCCATGGTGGCCCACGCCCCGCGCTTCGGCGGCAAGCTGAAGAGCTTCGACGACGCGGCGGCCCGCAAGGTTCCGGGCGTGGTCGATGTGTTCAAGATCCCCACCGGCGTCGCCGTGGTGGCGAAAGACACCTGGTCGGCCAAGACGGGCCGTGACGCCCTGACCACCCAGTGGGACGAGGAGAAGGCCGAGACCCGCGGCACTGACGCGCTGCTGGCCGACTATCGCAAGTTCGCCGCCGGCCAGGGCCCCGCCGACCTGAAATGGGAGGCCTTCGACAGCAAGGGCGATCCGGCCTCCGTCACCGACGGCGAGGTGTTCGAGGCGACCTACGACTTCCCCTTCCTGTCGCACGCCTCGATGGAGCCGCTCGACTGCGTGGCGCGGGTCAAGGGCAACAGCGTCAAGCTCAGCTTCGGCTGCCAGTTTCCGACGCTCGACCAGCTGAATACGGCCAAGATTGTCGGCAACCTGCCGGGCGCGATCGAGATCGAGACCCTGTTCGCCGGCGGCAGCTTCGGCCGCCGCGCCAACTTCCAGTCCGACTATGTGGTCGAGTGCGTTCATATCGCCAAGAAGGTCGGCAAGGGCACGCCCGTGAAGCTGATCTGGACCCGCGAGGACGACATGCGGGCCGGCTACTTCCGTCCCCTGACCCACCACGCGGTCAAGATCCGCCTCGACAAGGACGGCTATCCGGCCGTCTGGACCCACCGCATCGTCACCCAGTCGCTGATGAAGGGCTCGCCGATGGCGCCCAAGGGCATCGACCCGACGGCGGTCGAGGGGGCCATGGGTTCGCCCTACCTGAAAGCCACCCCGATCGTCGACGCCAAGGCCCATATGCCGGACGTCGGCGTGCCGGTGCTGTGGTGGCGCTCGGTGGGGGCGACCCACACCGCCTATGTGATGGAGCACACCATCGACCAGCTGGCCCGCCGGGCCGGCAAGGACCCGATCGAATACCGGCGCAAGCTGTACGAGAAGGCGGGCGCCAAGCGGCACCTGGCGGTCCTCGACCTGGCGCTGGAGAAGGCCGGACCGACGGCGGCCGAGGGCTATACCCGCGGCGTCGCGGTGCATGAGAGCTTTGGTTCGGTGGTCGCCCAGATCGCCGAGGTGAAGATGGCGCCGGGCGGGCTGGAGCCCAAGGTCGGCCGGGTGGTCACGGCCATCGACTGCGGCGTGGCCATCGCGAAAGACCAGATCGCCAGCCAGATGGAGGGCGGCACCTGCTACGGCCTGTCAGCGGCGCTCTACGGCGAGGTGACGATGAAGGACGGCGTTGTCCAGGAGAGCAACTTCGACACCTACCGGGTGCTGCGGATGAACGAGGCGCCGACCGTCGAGACCCACATCCTGCCCAGCGGCAATGCACCGTCCGGGGCCGGTGAGCCCGGCACGCCGGTGATCGGGCCGGCGGTGGCCAACGCCCTGCTGGCCATGGGCCGGCCGGCGACGTTCAGCCAGCCGTTCGTGAAGCCGGTCAAGGCGTAGCACTCCCGCAGCGGTCATCCTCCGGCGCCCGCAGGGCGACCGGGGGACCCATCTGTCCGCGTGAAGATTGCTCAGAGTCTGACCAGAGCCGCCCTTGGTCCCCCGGTCCGCTGCGCGGCCGGAGAATGACAGCGGTGGCTACAGCCGCCCTTCCCCGTCGAGGGTCTCCAGGGCCTTGCGGACCTGACCCAGGTGCAGGGTGGCGAGCAGTGGGGCCAGGGTCAGGCGGACGCCGAGCCAGATCCAGGCCCCGTTCAGGCTGAGGCCCGGGTCGCGGCTCTGGATCTGCATCCAGCCGCCGATGACGAGGGCGATGGCGATCAGCAGCCAGAGGGCCGCCACCTTCGGCGCGCGGACCAGGACGGTGTCATCGCGCCAGGCGACCGGCACCGAGGTCCCCTTGGGGATGCGCTTCCAGGCCGCCCAGGACATCGAGCTCATGATGGCCAGGCTGAGGATCCAGAAGACGTCGCCGGCGATGGTGATGCCCTGGATCACACGGTCACCTGGGCGCCGAGTTCGACCACGCGGCCGGGCGGGATCTTGAAGAAGTCGGTCGGGTTGGCCGAGTTCTTCATCAGGAAGATGAACAGCTTGTCTTGCCACAAGGGCATGCCGCTGTTGGCGCTGGGGACGATGGAGCGGCGGCCGAGGAAGACGCTGGTGGCCATGATGTCGAACTTCAGCCCCTGCTTGCGGCACAGGGCGAGGGCCTTGGGCACATTGGGCGATTCCATGAAGCCGTAGGTGATGATCAGCTTCTTGAAGTCGTCGTTGACCTTCTCGATCTTCACCCGGTCCTCATCGCGCACGCGCGGGGTCTCGGCGGTGCGCACCGTGGCGATGATGTTCTTCTCGTGCAGCACCTTGTTGTGCTTGAGGTTGTGCATCAGGGCCACCGGCGTGACGTCCGGGTCGCTGGTCAGGAAGATGGCCGTGCCCGGCGCGCGGTGCGGGGCGCGGGCCTCGAGGATGCCGATCAGGTCGGTGAGCGGCACGGAGTCGCGCCGCGTCTTCTCGGTGAGGATCTGGCCGCCGCGGGTCCAGGTCCACATGATCACCACCAGCACCGCGCCGAACACCAGCGGCATCCAGGCGCCCTGCGGAATCTTCAGCAGGTTGGAGGAGATGAAGGTCAGGTCGAGCAGCAGAAGCGGCACCAGGACCAGCAGGGTCGTCGACCATTTCCACTTCCACAGGAAGCGGATGATGACGAAGGCCAGCAGGGTGTCGACGAACATCGAGCCGGTCACTGCGATGCCGTAGGCGGCGGCCAGGTTGGTCGAGGACTTGAAGCTGAACAGCAGCACCAGCACGCCGATCATCAGCATGGTGTTGACCTGCGGCACATAGATCTGGCCGGCCTGGGTCTCGCTGGTGCGGCGGATGTCGATGCGCGGCAGAAGGCCGAGCGAGACGGCCTGCTGGGTGACCGAAAAGGCGCCGGTGATCACCGCCTGGCTGGCGATGACGGTGGCGGCCGTGGCCAGCAGCAGGACCGGCCAGTAGACGACCTGCGGCACCATCTCCCAGAAGGGGTTCAGGCGGGCTTCCGGGTGGGCGAGGATGGAGGCGCCCTGGCCCAGGTAGTTCAGCGCCAGGCAGGGGAAGACCAGGTAGAGCCAGCCGACCTGGATCGGCTTCTTCCCGAAGTGGCCCATGTCGGAATAGAGGGCCTCGGCCCCGGTCACGGCCAGGAAGACGCTGCCGAGGATGACAAAGCCAAGGAAGCCGTTCTGGACGAGGAACATCACCCCGTAGTGGGGGCTGAGGGCCCGGAAGATCGAGAGGTCGTCGAACAGATGGTAGAGGCCGAGGCCGCCGAGGACCATGAACCAGACCAGGGTGATGGGCCCGAAGAAGGCGGCCATGCGGTGGGTGCCGCGCGACTGCACCAGGAAGAGGACGATGAGGATGCCGGCCGAGATCGGCACGATCCAGTTGTCGACCCGTCCGCCCAGGCCAGGGGCGTCTTTCAGACCCTCGATCGCCGACAGCACCGAGATGGCCGGGGTGATGATGCCGTCGCCGTAGAACAGGGCCGCGCCGATCACGCCGAGGAAGAAGACGGTGGCCGAGCGCTTGCCGTTCGGCTTGGCCAGGGTTTTGCGGGCCAGGGCCATCAGGGCCAGGGTTCCGCCCTCGCCCTTGTTGTCGGCCCGCATCAGCAGCAGGACGTATTTGAGGGTCACGACCAGGATCAGGGCCCAGATGACCAGGGAGACAACGCCCAGAACGGCCAGTTCGCTGGTCACGCCGCTGCGGGTGTGGTGCAGGGCCTCGCGCATGGCGTAGAGCGGGCTGGTGCCGATGTCGCCGAACACCACGCCGATGGCGCCGATGGCCAGCATCCAGAAGCCGCCGTGGCCCTGGCCTTCGGTGGTCTGGTGGGGGTCTGACGGGGTGTGAAGCGGTTCTCCGGCGGCCGAAGCGGCGGAAGATGCGGTATCGGCGGGCTCAGCGGCCATGCGATCAGACGTCCAGCGGCCAGGAACCGGCCAACGGATAGCACCACGACGGCGCGGCGGGCGCGATACACCCTTTCCACAAGCGCTTCAATCACCGACGGGTTTCGACTGGATTCGCCTCAGCCATTGTGCCCGGCCCTTGAGGCGCCTACCTTTTGATCAACCCACGATGTCCGACAGCCAGAAATTCCCCGTTGCCGCCCATGCGCTGGCCTACCTCGCCCACAAGGGCGCGGATGCCCCGGCGCGCGCGGTGTCGTCGGCGCAGCTGGCCGCCTCGATGCCGACCAACCCGGTGGTCGTGCGGCGAGTGACCGCCATGCTGGCCAGAGCCGGTCTGATCGCCACCCGCATGGGCGCCGGCGGCGGCGCCTGGCTGACGCGGGATCCAGCCAGCATCACTCTCGATGAAGTGCTGCGGGCCGTGGACGGCTGCACCCACCTGGGCGTCGCCCCGGCCGGGGTGAAGGGCTGTCCTGTCGGCGAGCGGATTCCCGACGCCGTCAGCGCCGCCATCCGCGCCGCCGACAGCGCCGCGTCGGAGCGGCTTGGCCGCATCACCGTGCTCGACCTGCTGGCCGAACCGGATAAGAACGCCAGCGCCGCTTGATAGAGGAGGCGGCGCAGGTCAGTTTCTCCCAAACACTCGCTGGGGATTTAAAAGCCGCATGGCCCGCCGCCTCGCCCTGATCACCGGCGCCTCCGCCGGCATCGGCGCCGCCTTCGCCCGCATCTATGCCGCCCATGGCTATGACGTGGCCCTGACCGCGCGCCGGGCTGACAAGCTGGCCACCCTGGCCGAGGACATCTCCCTGCGGTCCGGGGTCGAGACCCTGACCCTTGCCGCCGACCTGACCGATCCGGGCGCCCCGGACGCCATTCTCGCCCAGCTGGCCGCCCATGGCCGCGACGTCGACGCCCTGGTCAACAACGCCGGCTACGGCCTGCCCGGCGTCTATGCCGAGAGCAAGTGGGAAGCCCAGAAGGACTTCATCCAGGTGATGGTCACAGCGCCGTCGGAACTGGCGCACAAGGTCGTGTCCGGCATGGTCGACCGCAAGTTCGGGCGCATCGTCAACGTCGCCTCCCTGGCCGGGCTGATGCCTGGCGCGGCGGGGCACACGCTGTATGCGGCCTCGAAGAGCTTCCTCGTCCGTTTCAGCCAGAGCCTGCATCTGGAGACCGAGAACACCGGCGTCCATGTCACGGCGCTGTGCCCCGGCTTCACCTACAGCGAGTTCCATGATGTCAACGGCACCCGGGATCTGGTCACCAGCGCCACCCCCGACTGGCTGTGGCTGGGCGCCGACGAGGTGGCCGCCAACGGCTATGAGGCGGCCGAGGCCAACCGGCCGGTCTGCGTGCCGGGCGCGCCGAACAAGACCATCGCGGCCCTGACCAAGCTGATCCCCGACGAATGGATGCTGGCCCTGATGGCCAGCCAGGGCGGGCGGTTCAGGAATACGCGGGCCTAGCGGTCGTGCGTCCTTCGACACGCCCGCTTGCTGCGGGCTACTCAGGATGACGCGCTTGGGTGAGCCTCACAGAACTCGTCATGCTGAGTAGCAGCCGCAGGCTGCGTGTCGAAGCACGCAACTAGCGATCCGTCGCGTAAGGCGCCGCCGCCGCCGGCGTTATGAGCCCCTTGGTCGTGTCCGAGACCCCGACGATGATGAACTGCACCGCCATGGCGCAGAGGATCAGGCCCAGCACCCGCACGATGATGGTCATGCCGATGCGGCCGAGCGCCTTGCTGATGATCGGGGTGAGCCAGAAGCAGATCATGGTGGCCAGCGACACGGCGAACAGGGCCGCGACCGCCGCCGCATCGCCGACCCAGCCCAACTGCTTGGCCTCGCTGGCATAGATGATCACCGTCGAGATGGCCCCGGGGCCGATCAGCAGCGGCATGGCGAAGGGCACCACCAGCCGCTCGAATCTCCGGCGGGCATAGGCGGCCGCGCCCTCCTTTTCGCCGATCTCGGCGGCGTCGGCGAACTTGGCGGTGAAGTCGTCGCGGGCCATGTCGAGGCCGAGCAGGAAGAGGATCAACCCGCCGGCGATGCGGAAGGCGGCCAGACTGATGCCGAAGAACTCCAGCAGGGTCAGGCCGGTAAAGTAGAAAAAGGCCAGAAACAGGAAGGCGAAGACGCAGATGTAGAGCGCCACCATCCGCCGCCCGGCCGCCAGGGCGCCGGCCGTCGCCGCCGCGAAGACGGGCACGTTGCCGATCGGATCGATCAGGGCGAACAGGGCGACGAAGAAGTTGACGAAGAGGTCTGTGGCGCTCATTCAGCCTCTCTAGCCCAAAACTCAAAGATTCGCGCGCCGAACGCTGTTTCGCCGCGTCCGGAGCTGGTCATGACCCCCTCCCCTTCCGGCGACCCCCGCCTGATCGTCGCCCTCGACCTGCCGACCCGCGCCGAGGCCGAGGATCTGGTCGAGACGCTGGGCGACAGCGTGTCCTTCTACAAGGTCGGCCTGCAGCTGCTGGCGACGGGCGGCATGGAGATGGCCCGCGACCTGAAGGCGCGCGGACGGTCGGTGTTCCTCGACTGGAAGCTGCACGACATCGGGGCGACGGTCGAGAAGGCGACGGCGGCGATCGTCGCCGGCGGCGCCTGTGATCTTCTGACCGTGCATGCCGAGCCGCAGGTCATGGCGGCGGCGGTTCGTGGCCGGGGCGGCGAGACCTCGGCGAAAATCCTTGGCGTCACCGTCATGACCAGTCTGACCGGGCAGGACCTGTCGGAGATGGGCTATGGCATGGGCGTCGAGGCGCTGATCGAGCGGCGGGTGCGCCAGGCGGTGGACGCCGGCATCGACGGCGTGGTGGCCAGCCCGCATGAAGCCCACATCGCCCGCCGGATCGGCGGCCCGGATTTCCTGGTGGTGACGCCGGGCGTGCGTCCGGCCGGGGCGGCGATGAACGATCAGGCCCGTGCAGCGACGCCGGCCGACGCTCTGGCCGGCGGAGCCAGCCACCTCGTGGTCGGGCGCCCGATCACGGCTGCGGGCGATCCCAGGGCGGCGGCGCGGGCGATCTCGGCGGAGATGGCTGGCATGACGCCGGCCTGACCGGGAGACCTGCCTGACCGCCGGGCCTGAGCCATCGGTGATGATTGGCAATTATTGCCAGTCGTGGCACTCTGCCGGGCATGGCCACGCGCAATGTCAATCTGACGAAGCAACTCGATCAATTCATCGAGCAGAAGGTCGCGACCGGTGAATTCCAGAACGCCAGCGAGGTTGTCCGCGCCGGGCTGCGCCTGCTGTCCGAACGCGACGAGGATCGGGCGGCGAAGATCGAAGCCTTGAAATCGGCAATCCAGGTTGGCCTCGATGATCTGGATCGCGGAGACTACGAAGTCGTCGATGACATTGAGGCCTGGGCCAATGAACTCGGCCGCAGGGCTGGCGTTTGAGACGGCTGATCGTCGGCTCGACGGCGCGGCGGCAGTTTGTCCAGATCGTCCGGGAAAGCGAAACGCTGCATGGGGCGGAAGCTGCCGACCGATACCGCGGATTGATCGGCACAACCTTCCAGCTGCTCGTCGATGAACCGGATCAGCCCGCGGCTCATTCCCGGGCCTACGCTCCGGCAGGCCTGATCTTCTATCATTTTCGGCATGTCGCCCGAGCCATGCCTGTTCATGACCGGGTCCGGCGGCCGAGGCATTTCATTGTCTATCGGCACGATGAGCATCAACTGGAGGTCGTGCGACTCCTGCACGACGCCATGGACCTGCCCGAGCAGTTCGACTGAAACCTAGAGCACGTCAGGCGGAAGTGTACGCTGTTCCGCCGCCTGGACGTGCTCTAAATATTTGATTCTAGACCGTTTTTATCAGGTTCTGATGCGTACATCAAAACCTGAAAGGGTCTAGGGTCGGTTCCAGTCGCCCGACTTGCCGCCGGTCTTCGAAATCAGCTGTACCTGGTCGATGACCATGCCTTTGTCGGCGGCTTTCAGCATGTCGTAGAGGGTCAGGCAGGCGACGGAGACCGCCGTCAGGGCCTCCATCTCGACGCCGGTCGGCCCTCTGGTGCGGACCGTGGCGGTGACCTCGAAGCCGTCTTCGCTGGGGGTGATGACCACGCCGACCTTGCTCAACGCCAGCGGATGGCAGAGCGGGATCAGGTCGCTGGTGCGTTTGGCGGC
>JANPKF010000697.1:0-1743 GCA_031425895.1 Caulobacteraceae bacterium
GGCGTGAAAATTGCGACGTTTTGACACGGTCTTGTGCGCGGTTTTCAGGAACCATTCGGCCCGGTCGGACCCTGAATGATCGACGCACAGGAATTTCTTAAGCGGCGCGGCCCACTGCCCGGGTCGAGCGACGCTATCGGAGACATTGATGAGCAACACCACCGCCGAGCCGCAAGAACCCGCCGAAGCCCCCACCGCTGACGGCCCGCTGCTCGACCTGACCGATGCCGGGGTCAAGAAGTTCATCAAGCAGGCCAAGGCCCGCGGCTACGTCACCATGGACGAGCTGAACAAGGTGCTGCCCAGCGAAGAGGTCAGCCCGGACGCCATCGAAGACACGCTGGCCATGCTGTCGGAAATGGGCGTCAACGTCGTTGAAGCCGAGGAAGACGCCGGCGAGGGCGAAGGCGGCGCCGTCGCCAACCGCGAAGAAACCTCGATCACCACCGAGGCCGAGACCAAGGCCGCCTACGACCGCACCGATGACCCGGTGCGCATGTACCTGCGCGAGATGGGCAGCGTCGAGCTCCTGAGCCGCGAGGGCGAGATCGCCATCGCCAAGCGCATCGAGGCCGGCCGCGACGCCATGATCCGCGGCCTGTGCGAAAGCGCCCTGACCTTCGAAGCCATCATGGTGTGGCGCGAGGAGCTGGGCAGCGGCCGCATCCTGCTGCGCGAGGTCATCGACCTCGAAGGCACCTACGGCGTCATGTTCCCCGCCGCCCCGCCGATCGTCCCGTCCGAGGACGGCGAAGAGGCCGAGCCGGCCGAAAAGGTCGAGGGCGAAGAGAAGCCCGAGGGCGAAGACGACGACGACGATTTCGACGACGGCGCCGGCCCGACCGTCAGCGCCATGGAAGGCGAACTGCGCGAAAGCGTCATGGAGACCCTCGACGGCATCGCCAGCGAGTTCGAAGGCTTCCGTCCGCTGCAGGAAAAGCTGGTCGAGCGCCGGCTGCGCGGTGAGGATCTCACCGACGCCGACCGCAAGGCCTACCTCGAAGCCTCCAGCGCCATCGTCGGCAAGCTGAAGACCCTGAAGCTGAACAACAACCGCATCGAGGCGCTGGTCGAGCAGCTCTATGCGATCAACAAGCGCCTGATGGCCCTGGAAGGTCGCCTGCTGCGCCTGGCCGACAGCTACGGCATCAGCCGCGGCGAGTTCCTCAAGGCCTATTTCGGCAAGGAGATGAGCCCCGACTGGGGCGCCCAGGTCAAGCAACTGGGCGTGCGCTGGACCAAGTTCGCCGAGAATGACGCCGGTCAGATCGGGGACATCCGCTCGGAAGTGGCCGCGCTGGCCACCGAGACCGGCGTGCCCATCGACGACTACCGCCGGATCGTCCAGACCGTGCAGAAGGGCGAGCGCGAGGCGCGCCAGGCCAAGAAGGAAATGGTCGAGGCCAACCTGCGCCTGGTGATCTCCATCGCCAAGAAATACACCAACCGCGGCCTGCAGTTCCTGGACCTCATCCAGGAGGGCAACATCGGCCTGATGAAGGCGGTCGACAAGTTCGAGTACCGCCGGGGCTACAAGTTCTCGACCTACGCGACCTGGTGGATCCGCCAGGCGATCACCCGCTCCATCGCCGACCAGGCCCGCACCATCCGCATCCCGGTCCATATGATCGAGACGATCAACAAGATCGTGCGCACCAGCCGCCAGATGCTCCATGAGATCGGTCGCGAGCCGACACCCGAGGAGCTGGCCGAGAAGCTCTCCATGCCGCTGGAAAAGGTCCG
>JANPKF010000698.1:0-3245 GCA_031425895.1 Caulobacteraceae bacterium
CGGTGTTCGCGGAGCTGCTGGGGGTGTCGCCGGTGGAGGCGGCGGTCAGGGCGGGGGTGTCGACGCCCGTGCCGGGAACGGACCCCCTGGCAAGGATTGCCGAGCTGGAACGGCGGGTGGCGGCGTTGGAGGTGCTGGTGCGGGGGCGGTGACCGGGCGCGGTCGTGCCTCCAGCCCCTTCAGGGGGTGGGACAGGGGGGCGCCGCCCCGCCGGGTGGGGAAACCGCGTTCAAGCCGGGACGGTGGGGAGCTTGGGATTCGACAATCACGAGCCTTGGGTGGGCTGCATCCGACTTCCCCACCCTGACCGCTTCGCGGTCTGTCCCTCCCCATAAAGGGGAGGGAGCGCGCGCGCGCTTCGTTTTACTTAGATCGCCGTTTTCTTGATCAGGCCCTTGGGGGGGCGGCGGTCGGACGGGCCGCTGTATTCGGCTTCGAGATAGGCGGAGCGGGCGGTTTCGACCGTGCCGGGGGCCTTCAGGCCGCGCTTGGCGCCGGGCTGGCCGAGCAGCTGGGCGGCGAAGGCGGCCTGGCCGTCGAGGGGCGGGGGGCTGGTGTGTTCGTGGGCGTGGACGGCCGAGACCGGGACCGGCAGGGTCGATCCGGTGGGCGCGGCGGGAGCCTGGGGCGCCGCGCGGTCCTCGCGCCGGCGCTCCTGTTGGCGGCGGTCTCCGTAGGGTCGGGTCGGGTCGAGCCGGTCGGTCATGGACCCCACATTGGGGCCGGGCCGGTTAAGATTTCGACGCCAGCTTGTCGATCTGGGCCCGCATGGCCTCGACCTGTTTCTTCAGTTCATTGAGGCTGTCGTCGTCGCCGCCGGCCGGCGGCGCCGGAGCCGCGCCGGCGGCGGGATCCTCACCACGACCGTAGGCGAAGGGCGAGAACATCTTCATGCCGCGTTCGAACAGAGCCATGTTCTGGCGGATCTGCTCCTCGAAGCCGGCGATGCCGGTGGCCTGGCCGAAGGGG
This sequence comes from Caulobacteraceae bacterium, assembly GCA_031425895.1. GTDB lineage: Bacteria > Pseudomonadota > Alphaproteobacteria > Caulobacterales > Caulobacteraceae > Caulobacter. The sequence goes on from JANPKF010000698.1 coordinate 970, forward strand.
CCGCTGAACTGGGCGCGCATGCGCTCCTGCTGCTGGGCGAAGGTCTGCAGGCTCATTTCCAGATAGCTGGGCAGGAAGGCCTGCATCTGGTTGCCGTAGAAGCCAATCAGCTGGCGGAGGAACTGGATGGGCAGCAGGTTCTAGCCGTCGCCGCGATTCTCTTCGTCGAAGATGATCTGGGTCAGGACCGAGCGCGTGATATCGTCGCCGGACTTGGCGTCGAAGACCACGAAATCGATGCCCTCGCGGGTCATGTCGGCCAGATGTTCGAGGGTGACGTAGGAGCTGGAGGCGGTGTTGTAGAGGCGCCGGTTGGCGTACTTCTTGATGACCACCTTCTCGCCGGCCTCCCTGCCGGCGTCGGATTTATCGGACATTTCGTTCCCGTATCTGTGCGGTTCAGGCCGCATATCTTGCGCTGCACTATCGCGTAGGCGAAGGCTTTCCGCCACCCTTGCTCGCATTTGCGAAAAAGCCAACCAAATCGCCGTGACCGGATGACTCGGCGGCGGGGGTTTGACATGGTGCCGTCGCACAGAATGCGGCGGCGCAGCATGAGGCCGCCCGAAATCGGGAGCTAAAAGCCCATGAGCGACATCGTCATCGTCTCCGCCGCCCGCACGCCCGTTGGATCGTTCAACGGCGCCCTGTCCAGCCTGCCGGCCCACGAGCTGGGGAAGATCGCCATCCAGGCGGCGGTGGAGCGGGCCGGCATCTCGGCCGCCGACGTCGATGAGGTGATCATGGGCCAGGTGCTGCAGGCCGGGGCCGGCCAGGGGCCGGCGCGGCAGGCGGCGGTCAACGCCGGCATTCCGGTCGAGAGCCCGGCCTGGAGCGTCAACCAGCTGTGCGGGTCCGGTCTTCGGGCCGTGGCGCTGGCGGCCCAGCAGATCTCGTCGGGCGACGCCAGAATCGTGGTGGCCGGCGGCCAGGAGAGCATGAGCCAGAGCCCGCACGCGGCGCAGCTGCGCAACGGCACCAAGATGGGCGACCTCGGCATGGTCGACACCATGGTCAAGGACGGGCTGATCGACGCCTTCCACGGCTATCACATGGGCCAGACGGCCGAGAACATCGCCGCCCGCTGGCAGATCACCCGGGCCGACCAGGACGACTTCGCCGTCGCCAGCCAGAACAAGGCGGAAGCGGCGCAGAAGGCCGGCAAGTTCGACGCCGAGATCTGTCCGGTGACCATCAAGGGCCGCAAGGGCGACACCATCGTCGACAAGGACGAGTACATCCGCCACGGGGCGACGCTGGACAGCGTGTCGGGCCTCAAGCCCGCGTTCAACAAGGAAGGCTCGGTGACGGCGGCCAACGCCTCCGGCCTGAACGACGGCGCGGCCGCCCTGGTGCTGATGAGCGCTGACGAGGCGAAGAAGCGGGGCCTCAAACCCCTGGCGCGGATCGCCAGCTGGGCTCACGCCGGCGTCGATCCCGAGATCATGGGCACCGGGCCGATCCCGGCCATGAGGAAGGCGCTGGAGAAGGCGGGCTGGAAGGTCTCCGACCTCGACCTGGTGGAAAGCAACGAGGCCTTCGCGGCCCAGTCGCTGAGCGTCGTGCGGGAGCTGGGTCTCGATCCGGCCAAGACCAACGTCAACGGCGGCGCCATCGCCATCGGCCACCCGATCGGCGCGTCCGGCGCGCGCATCCTGACCACCCTGCTGCACGAGATGCAGCGGTCGGGGGCCAAGAAGGGCGCCGCGACCCTCTGTGTCGGCGGCGGCATGGGCGTGGCCATGTGCCTCGAAGCGGTTTGATCTGACTTTTATGCGGAACGTGGGTCGCGGGCGGTGGTCTTTCCGCCGCCGCCTCCCTTAAGGTGCAGTCGCGGGGAAGCAAAAAGGGAAGATCATGAGCAGGGTTGCATTCGTCACCGGCGGCACACGCGGTATCGGCCGGGCCATTGTCGAGCGACTGGTCGCCGACGGCATGAAGGTGGCGGCCGGCTACAGCGGCAATGAAGAAGCGGCAAAGGCCTGCGCCGACGAGCTGGGCGTGATGGTGGTCAAGGGCAACGTCGGCAACTTCGACGACTGCAAGCGGGCCGCCGACGCGGTGGCCGCGGAGCTTGGTCCCATCGACGTGCTGATCAACAACGCCGGCATCACGCGCGACGGCTTCTTCCACAAGATGACCTATGAGCAGTGGTCGGAAGTCATCCGGGTCAACATGGACTCGGCCTTCAACATGACCCGCCAGGTGATCGACGGGATGCGGAACCAGGGCTGGGGCCGGGTGGTGAACATCTCTTCGATCAACGGCCAGAAGGG
>JANPKF010000699.1:0-1574 GCA_031425895.1 Caulobacteraceae bacterium
GTGACCGAACTGCCGTTCGAGAAAGCGCGGGCCGGGATGGATGCGCAGCGGGGCCTGAAGACATGACAGGCGGCCGGTCGGGTCGGCCGCGAAGCGCGCCGCAGCTTCGCGGAGCTGAAGAGGGTGAGGTGCGTCCTCTGCGTCATAGACGGTCAGAAGGTCGCCGGTGGCGTACGCGAGAGCGCAGTTCAGCGCGCGGGGCTTGGTCTGGGGCCTGCCCGGAGGAATCACGAGAATCTCCAGCCAGTCGGGTCGATGAGCGGCCCGCGCGGCGCTGATGGTGGCGTGGTCGTGCGCCTCAAGGAGCAGCAGGCCCTGAAGCCGGTTGGGCGGGTAGTCGATCCGCGACAGACGTTCGACCAACTGGGCGACGACATCAGCTTCATCGTGCAGCGCCGCGAGGATGGTATAGCGCGGCCAGTGCACCGGTTTCGGGGGCTCCGGCAGCGGTGCCGCGCTGAGCAGGATCAGGAAGACGCGCCAGATCGCCATCGCCAGAAAGACGCAGGCCGACAGGGCGACCAGTCCAGGGCCGACCTTGCCGGGCCAGAACCACAGCGCGGCCGCAAAACCCGCGAGGAACGCCACGACTGCGAGGGTCTGGAAGGGCGCAAGACCACGCATGGCCGCGCTTTCTCGAAGCGGCGGGCCGTATCGCGCGGCGTCGCGCCGCCGATCTCCCAGATCGTTGGTCCCAGCCCGTTCCACCACCAAGGGTTACCTTGCCGATTCGCGTCCCGCAAGCAGTTGGCGCGGGCCGAGGATTGCAGCTATTCAGGTTTGGACGTCCGGAGCCCACGCGTGACCCTCGCCACCCCGCACAACGTGCGCTCGCAGCGCAAGCCCAAGGGCGAGGGCCATGCGCGCCGGGCGGAAATCCTCGCCGCCGCTGAACGCATCTTCGTCGAGCACGGCTATGAGGGGGCGACGATCCGCAAGATCGCCGACGAAGTCGGCCTGTCCTCGACCGCGCTCTACATGCATTTCGCCGACAAGGGCGAAATCCTGCAGGAGATCTGCCGCCAGGCGTTCGCCGCCCTGCTGGATATGAACGACGCCATCGTGGCCGAGCCGGGCGGACCGGAAGAGAGGCTGCGGCGGATGTTGCGGGCCTATATCGATTTCGGCTTCGCCAATCCGGACGCCTATCGGCTGATCTATATGACCCGGCCGGTCGAGCTTCAAAGCGGCGCCCTGTCGGCGGCACAGGAACTGGGCGGCGGCCTGTATCGATCCTTCGAGGTCGTGGTCGAGGACGCCGAGGCGGCCGGCCTGCTGCGCGGCGACGCCCGGACGACGGCCCAGGCGCTGTGGGCCGGGTGCCATGGCGTGGTGTCACTGGTGATCACCAAACCGTATTTTGGCTGGGTCGAACGGGAGGCCCTGGTGACCGCCCTGCTGGAGGGGTTGTTCGCGGGCCTGCTGAAACCGTGAGCCGGCTTCGGGGGGCGTTGGCCGGCGTGGCGATGCTCGCCGCCGGTGCCGCCGAGGCCCGGCCACTGCGTGTCATGGCGCTGGACCAGTGCGCCGACCAGTATGTCTTGGCCCTCACGCCCTACGCAGAACTCGCCCTG
>JANPKF010000700.1:0-2490 GCA_031425895.1 Caulobacteraceae bacterium
TACGCCCACGCAGTTGCCATAGCCGCCGATGCCGCTGACCACGCCAGCCACCAGGCGCTTGGTCTTGGGATGGCTGGGGTCGCCGAAGCGCAGGGCGTTGAGCAGGGCGATGGGCCGGGCGCCCATGGTGAAGACGTCGCGCATGATGCCGCCGACGCCGGTCGCCGCGCCCTGGTAGGGCTCGATGTAGCTGGGGTGGTTGTGGCTCTCCATCTTGAAGATGCAGGCCTGGCCGTCGCCGATATCGACGACGCCGGCGTTCTCGCCCGGGCCGCAGATGACGCGGGGGCCGGTGGTCGGGAACTTGGAGAGGTGCTTGCGGCTGGACTTGTAGCTGCAGTGCTCGGACCACATCACCGAAAAGACGCCCAGTTCGACGAGATTCGGCTCGCGATTCAGACGCTTGAGGATGACGGCGTACTCATCGGGCTTGAGCCCGAATTCGGCGGCGGTTTCGGCCATGGGCTTGGCGGAGGAGGGGGCGCTCATGGAAGAGGGCTTCTAGAGTGCTGCGCCGCCGCTGTGAACCGCCGTCGTCGATTACGCTGTCGGCTCAGAGACCGCCGAGGGCGCGGTGCGTGTCCGCATCAACGACCACAGAACGCCCACAGCGAATGGCGCGACCGTGGTCAGGAAAATGAGGGCCGCCCAGCCGGGGCCCGGCAGGGTCAGTCCATCGCCGACCTGCAAGGACATGTGCCTGCCGGCGAGAGCGTCCTGAAGCCAGGGCCAGCCCAGCACCACCAGGAAAAGGGCGCTGGTGATCGCCGTGAGCAGCGTCGCTTCGCGGGACCCCCGCAGGGCGCTGAAGGCGCCGACCAGGGCCGTCACCAAGACGGCGACCGCCATGGCGACGGCGGTGAGGCCCTTGCCCTCGTTCAGCAGGCCGAAGCTGTAGATCATGTTTTCAGGGTCCAGCGCGTTGCTGACCGGCGCCGCGCTGCTGATCGCGGCGGCGAACAGATGGGCGAAGCCGACCACCGCGCCGATAAATCCGGTCCGCCCCCTGATTAGCGCGACCACCCAGGCGATCAACAGGACGCCGGAGACCCCACCCGCCACGTAGAGCCAGTTGACCTGACTGAAATCCATGGTCTTCCCCTGTTTCCTCGGCGAAGGTGCGGCCTAGCCGCCAGTCGGCCAAGTTAATTCGCGCTCAGGCAGGTTTCGATGGCCAAGTTCCAGATCAATACGGTCGAAGAGTATTTCGCCCTGGTGCCAGCGCGGCAGCGCGAAATCCTCGAAATCGTGCGCGCCACGATCCGCGAGGCGCTGCCGGAAGCCGAGGAGGTGATCTCCTACGACATCCCGACGTTCAAGATCGGCGGCCGGGATGTCATCTACTACGCCGGCTGGAAGCGGCACTTTTCGATTTATCCGGTCGGCGACGCGGTGAAGAAGACGCTGGCGGCCGAGCTGGCCGGGCTGGAGATCAGCAAGGGGACGATCAAGTTCCCGCTCGACGAGCCGGTGCCGGTGGACCTGATCGGGCGGATCGCCAGGCTGCGGGCGGCGGAAGAGGCCGCCTACAAGCCCAAGAAGAAGCGGCCTTAGGCTTATCGAAGCGGAGCAGCCATCATACCGCCGCTCGGCCGACCTACAAAAGAAGTCGGCGCCATCTGACAAGCGCCGAGGCCGGCCCAAACCCCTTTCCCCGTAGGCTTTTGCGTAGGGCGAGGCTGCGCGTCTGTAGGTCCGGGCGTAGGTCGGCCTGTAGGTCGAGGCGCAGGTTTTGTAGGTCGAAAGCGCACCGCAGCGACCTACGCCTCCGGCCGCCGAGCCTCCATGGCGACGGTCAGGCCGCCAAAAGTCGATGAATATGTCTAGACATATTGCGGCCGCGCTGGAAACCGCTGCTTTTTCAGCGGCTTAGGCGCTGGCCAGGGCGCTCTGGAACAACAGGGCGCCGTCGGCCGAGCCCAGTTCGGCCTCGAAGGCGCGGTCGGGGTGCGGCATCAGGCCGATGACGTTGCCGGCCGGGTTGATGATGCCGGCGATGTCGCGGGCCGAGCCGTTGGGGTTGTCCTTGTAGCGGAAGACCACCTGGCCCTCGCCCTCCAGCCGGTCGAGGGTGGCCTCGTCGGCGAAGTAATTGCCCTCGCCGTTGCCGACCGTCATCACCGCCTCGCGGCGGCCCTGGTAGGCGGCGGTAAAGCGGGTCTGGCCGTTGACGATGTCGAGGGCGACCGGCTTGCAGACGTATTTCAGACCCGCATTGCGCAGGAGCGCGCCGGGCAGCAGGCCGGCCTCGCAGAGCACCTGGAAGCCGTTGCAGATGCCGACGGTGGCGACGCCGCGTTCGATGGCGGCCTTGACCTCGGTCATGATCGGCGACAGCGAGGCCATGGCCCCGCAGCGCAGGTAGTCGCCGTAGGAGAAGCCGCCCGGCAGGACGATGAGGTCGAGGTTGTCGGGCAGCGCGGTGTCGCCGTGCCAGACCATATCCACGGAGGCCCCGGTCGAGCGCTCGACGGCGACCTTGCAGTCGCG
>JANPKF010000701.1:0-2046 GCA_031425895.1 Caulobacteraceae bacterium
CCCCCTTTTTCCAGGCGGCGGTCGCCAAACCGCCCCAGCGTCGTCTCCAGCATCTCAAAGGTCTCCATCCTCAGCAGATGGAATCAGACCTCAAACCTCAGCGCAAACCGAGATGTGTGAATGCCGTAGCTCCCTATGGGAGAGGGAATTTTAGGCGTGATCCAGCACCGGCTTGGGCTGATAGGGCTTCTCCAGCGCCTTCACCTCATCGTCCGTCAACCTTAGCTCCAGCGCCGCCAACGCTTCCGACAGGTGATGCAGCTTGGACGCCCCGACGATAGGCGCGGTGATGGCGTCGTTGCGCAGGACCCAGGCCAGGGCGACCTGGGTGTTGGAGACCCCGCGGGCTTTTGCGATCTGCTCGACTGCATCGACGACGGCGTGGTCGGCGTCGCGGTAGTAGAGGCGGGGGCTGAATTCGTCGGTGCGGGCGCGTTCGGTGTTGCCCTCGCCGACCTTGCTCCGGCCGCCGGCCAGGAAGCCGCGCGCTAGTGGCGACCAGGGAATGACGCCGACGCCGGCATCCTTGCAGAGGGGCAGCATCTCCCGCTCCTCCTCGCGGTAGACCAGGTTGTACTGCGGCTGCATGGAGACGAACTTCGTCCAGCCGTGCTTTTCCGACGTGGCCAGCATCTTGGCGAACTGCCAGGCGAACATCGAGCTGGCCCCGATGTAGCGGGCCTTGCCGGCCTTCACGACGTCATGCAGCGCTTCCAGCGTCTCCTCGATGGGGGTTTGCGGATCGAAGCGGTGGATCTGGTAGAGGTCGATGTAGTCGGTCCCGAGGTTCTTCAGCGAGCGGTCGACGGCCTCGAGGATATGCTTGCGCGACAGGCCGCCGGCGTTGGCGCCCGGGCCGTGCGGGAAGAAGACCTTGGTGGCGATCACCGTGTCGCTGCGGCGGGAGAATTCGCGCAGCCATTTGCCGGTGATCTGTTCGCTGACGCCGTCCGAGTACATGTCGGCGGTGTCGAAGAAGTTGATGCCGCCCTCGATGGCGGCCTTGAAGAAGGGCTGGGCGGCGGCCTCGTCCAGCACCCATGGACGCCATTGGGGCGATCCGTACGTCATACAGCCGAGACAAAGGCGTGAGACCTTGAGGCCTGTGTTGCCGAGGCGGACGTATTCCATGGCGTTGTCTCCTGTGCCGCAGCGTCTTTGTCGTCGCGCGTTTGATCCGATAACCGGGTCCCACTTGTCGGAACGCGCTCTAGTTGGAGGCCCGTGATGAGTTTGGCAACGGACAGCATGGCGCTGGCGGGACGGGACCTGGAGAACGATGTCCAGGCCTTCCACCTCGTCCGTTACGCTTCGTCGGTCGACGGCTTCCTGGTCACGGCGAAGAACAGCGGCACCCACTGGCTGCGGTTCATGGCCAGCCACGCCATCGCGCATCGCCTGAAGCTTGCGCCGCCGGAGACCTCCAGCGGGCCGGGCAGCGACGATTTCATCGGCCATGCCAAGCATGCGCGGGTGCACGCATCGGCGCCGCGCATTGGCAGCTCGCACAACATTCCCTCGCGGCTGATCACCCTGGCGGCGGAGGTCGGGATGCTGGACCTGCCGCCGACCGTGGTGCTGGTGCGCGATCCGCGGGAGGCGCTGGCCAGCTACTATGTGAAATGGGCCGAGACCTACGACCTGGGCACCTTCTCGGAGTTCCTGCGGCGGCCGGCGCCGGGCAAGAAAAAGATCGATGACGTCTGGTGGTTCGTGCGGTTTTTCAATCGCTGGGGCGCCCTGGCGGCGGCACTGCCGGACCGGGTGCTGGTGCTGAGGCACGAGGAATTGAGGGCTGATCCCGGCGCCGGGGTGCGACGGTTCTGGGCCCATTTCGGCATTCGGCTGGACAACGACGACATGGCGGCGGCGGTGGCGGTGTCGAGCAAGGCGGCCGTGGCCGCGAGCCTGGACCCCGCCTACGGCGAGGCCATCGTGCCGAGCGAGGCGAAGCGGGCAGTGGTCTGGAGCGACGAGGACCGGGCCTTTCTGTCAGGCCTGATGCGCGATCACCTGCGCCACGACTTCGGGTATCTGGGTCACTAG
>JANPKF010000702.1:0-2373 GCA_031425895.1 Caulobacteraceae bacterium
CCTTCATGACCCTCAGCGACGCCGACGGCGTGCGGCTGGTCTTCCTGACCGGGGCAGGGGCCTCGTTCAGTGCCGGGGCCGACCTGGAATGGATGAAGGCCGCCGTCGAATGGTCCGAATCCGAGAACCGCGAAGACGCCATGGGCCTGGCCAGCATGCTGAAAGCCCTGCACGACCTGCCGCAGCTGACCGTCGCCCTGATCGACGGCCCGGCCTTCGGCGGCGGCGCGGGCCTTGCGGCCGCCTGCGACATGGCCGTGGCCACTGAGCGCTCCACCTTCGCCTTCTCGGAAGTGAAGCTCGGCCTCACCCCGGCGACCATCAGCCCCTACGTGATCCGCGCCATCGGGGCCCGCAACGCCAAGCGCCTGTTCGCGACCGGCGAAGTGTTCGGCGCCGCCGATGCCCGGAGCCATGGCCTGGTCAGCCAGGTGGTCGCAGACGCCACACACTTTGACGCCGTCCGCGCCGCCCTGACCACCGCCATCAAGGCCTGCGCCCCCGGCGCCGTGGCCGACGCCAAGGCCCTCGTCAACGACATCGAGGGCGCCGAGATCGATCACGGGGTCATGGAAGAGACCGCCAAACGCATCGCCGCCCGGCGGGTCAGCGAAGAAGGCCGCGAAGGGGTTCTGGCCTTCCTTGAAAAGCGCAAGCCGGGCTGGGCCGAGTAGGCATGAGCGAGGGGGCGACACCGAAGAAACCGGCGGCCGCAAAGCCGCGCAAACCGCGCGCGCGAAAGGCCGCGACGCCGGTCACCATGGAGGCCGAGGCCCTCGCGGTAACCCCCGACGGCCCGACCATCGATCCGGAACACCCCCAACCCGGCCAGCCACCCATGCCGGCTGACCCCGGAAAGACCTGCGCCAACTGCGGCACGACGCTGATGGGCCACTACTGCCATGAGTGTGGCCAGCAGGGGCATCTGCACAACAAGCTCGGCCACCTGCTGCACGAGTTCGTAGAGGGCATCGCCCACTTTGACGGTCGCCTGTGGCGGACCCTGCCGCTGCTCGCCTGGCGCCCGGGCCGGCTCAGCCGCGACTGGATCGAAGGCAAGCGGGCACGCTATGTCGCGCCCCTGCACATCTTCCTGTTCGCCCTGTTCCTGATGTTCACCATCCCGACCTTCGTCCACTACCAGACGAACAGCACGGTCAACGTCAACGGCGCGCCGGTCATCATCGACCAGCAGGACCGCGACGCGGTCATGAAGGCGCAGCGCGAGAAGGTCGCCGCCCTCAACGGCAAGCACGTGGGAGAGACCAGCGGCCCGCAGGCGTTCGCCAACAAGGCCGTGGACTTCTTCGACAAGCGCTCCGGTCACTGGGACTATTACAAGCTGAAGATCCAGAGTCTGCTCTACAAGTTCGGCTTCCTGATGGCCCCGATCTCGATGCTGATCCTCTGGCTCCTGCTGTTCTACAAGCGGAGCTACACCCTGTATGACCACGCGACGGTGGCGCTGTACGGGCTGGGCTTTACGGCCCTGCTGACGGCGGTGAGCGAGTTGTTGCCGCCCTCTGTCCGTGGCCTGTGGCTCTTCATGATGATGATCTTCATCCCCATCCACGCCGTTCGCCACCTGAAGGTCGCCTATGCGATGGGCTGGCCCGGCGCGATCGCAACCGGTCTGGTGATGGGCCTCCTGACGCTTATTGCCCTCGGCATCTTCATTCTCGGCGTCGCCGCCATTGGTCTTCTGGGTGTTCCCCATGCTTGAAAGCGTCCTCATCGCCAACCGGGGCGAGATCGCCCGGCGGATAATCCGCACCGCCCGCAAGCTCGGCGTCCGCACCATCGCGGTCTATTCCGACGCCGACGCCGATGCCCCCCACGTGCGTGAGGCCGACGAGGCCGTCCACATCGGCCCGGCGCCGGCCCGCGAGAGCTATCTGGTCCAGGAAAAGATTCTCGCCGCCGCGAAGCAGACGAACGCTGCGGCCATCCACCCCGGCTACGGCTTCCTCTCCGAGAACGCCGTCTTCGCCCAGGCCGTCATCGACGCCGGCCTGATCTGGGTCGGCCCGCCCCCGGCCGCCATCGACGCCATGGGCCTGAAGGACGCGGCCAAGAAACGCATGGCGCAGGTCGGCGTGCCGGTCACCCCGGGCTACCTCGGCGACGACCAGTCGCCTGAACGCCTCCAGAAGGAAGCCGACGCCATCGGCTATCCCGTCCTGATCAAGGCCGTGGCCGGCGGCGGCGGCAAGGGCATGCGCAAGGTGCTGGAAGCCGGCGAGTTCGCCGCCGCGCTGGCCAGCTGCCAGCGCGAGGCCGCCGCCAGCTTCGGCGACCAGAAGGTGCTGATCGAGAAATACGTCACCCGCCCGCGCCACATCGAGGTGCAGGTGTTCGGCGACAGCCACGGCA
>JANPKF010000703.1:0-2709 GCA_031425895.1 Caulobacteraceae bacterium
CCTTCGAGGGTCGCGGGACCGCCCGCCGCGCCGCGGTCCGCGCCCAGCTCATTGCCAGCGAGCCCAGGGCCCTGGCAGCCGGCTTCGACCGCCTGCCGCCCGCGCGTGACGCCGCCGGCGGGGCGCTGACCCCCATCCAGCAGTTCGTCCTCTCCCGCGCCATCCACGGCGCCATGCGGGCGGCTGTGCTGGAGGACCAGCCCTTCCTGCAGTCACAGGAATTCGAGGATGAACTGGTGCGTCTGGGCCGGGCCTATCTGGGCCGGCCGCTGCAAAGCAGCTAGTCTCCCGCCGCAATGATCGTTTCGAAACGCCCCGACGTCGACCGCATCCTGAAAGGCCCGCCGGATACCATCCGCGCCGTGCTGCTCTACGGCAAGGACCGGGGCGGGGTGCGGGAACGCGCCGACGGGCTGGCAAGGCGCATCACCCCGGACCTCAACGATCCCTTCAACGTCGCCATGCTGACCGAGACTGACCTCGATCAGGCCGGCAAGCTGGAGGAGGAGCTGACCGCCCTCTCGATGATGGGCGGCCGTCGCCTGATCCGCGTTCGGCTGACCGGCGAGCGGGCGGCGCCCGACAAGACCGCCGCCGAGGCCCTGACCGCCCACGCCGAGGGCAAGCTCAATCCCGACGCCTTCCTGATCATCGAGGCCGGCGCCCTGGGGCGCGACTCCGCCCTGCGCAAGGCCGCCGAGAAGGCGAACGCCGCCGCCGCCATCCCCTGCTACGAGGACGAGCAGGGCGATGTCGCCCGCATGACCCGCGAAGCCCTGGCCGCCGACAAGGTCAGCCTCGATTCAGCGGCGCTGGACCTTTTCTCCTCGCGCATGCCCAAGGAGCGCGGCGTCGCCCGCCAGGAGATCGAACGGTTGATCCTGTGGATCGGCCCCGGCAGCGGCCGCCAGGTCGGCGCCGCCGAACTGGAAGAGTTTCTCGGCGTCGAACCGGAGGCCTCCCTGTTCGAAGCCGCCAACGACGCCTTCGGAGGCCGCCTGGGCGCCGCCCAGCAGGGCCTGGCCCGCGCCGCCGCCGAGGGTGAGAGCGGTCCGCCGGCCGTCCGCGCCATGGGCATGCACCTGGCCAAGCTGCGCCGCACCCTGACCCTGGTCTCCAGCGGAGCCGGCCTGCCCGAGGCGGCCAAGGCCAGCGGCGTCTTCTGGAAGCAGGAGCGCGAATTCCTGCGCCAGGCCCGCGCCTGGACCCTCGACCACATCGACGCCCTGCAGCCGGAGATCCTGGCGGCGGACAAGGCCTGCAAGCAGACGGGCAGCCCGGACCGTCTGATCGCCGAACGGCTGGCGCTGACCATCGCCGGGCGGGCGCGGCGGTTGGGGCTCTGACTCCGCCGCCATCCATACCGTAGCGCAGCGGAGAGCCGAGTGACGGTTGCGGGGGAACGGCATTGACCCCACCCGCCAACCGCTCCAATCACCGCCTCGCCATGCAGCTGCCCGTCGACCCGCACAAGTACGTCACCTTCCTGGGCATCATGGCGGTGCTGGCCGTCACCCCCGGGCCGGCCAACCTGTTCGCCATCGCCACGGGCATGCATCGCGGCCGGGCGGCGGTGATCCGCGGCGTGGCGGGGATGAGCTGCGCCACCCTGGTCTGGTTCATCGGCGCGGCCCTGGGCCTCAGCGCCCTGGTCACCGCCTTCCCGCAGGTCTTCAGGATCCTGACGTACGCCGGCGCCGCCTACGTCGCCTGGCTCGGCCTCTCGTCCATCCTCAGCGGCATCCGCAACGACCCGGACAGCGAAACCCCGCAGACCCACCTCGAGCGCTCGGCCTTCCGCGACGGGTTCGCCGTCCAGCTGTCCAACCCCAAGGCCCTGCTGTTCTTCACCGCCGTGCTGCCGCCCTTCGTCGACCTGGCCCGGCCTCTGCCGCTGCAGATGACCCTGTTCGCGGCGGCGACCATCGGCATGGATATGATCACCATGACCGCCTACGGCCTCGGCGGCGCGGCCCTGGCGGTGTTCATTACGCGGCCTGACATCCGGCGCGGCTTCCGGCTGCTGGTCGGCGGGCTGCTGATCACGGCGGCTTTTCTGATCGCGTTGCGGCACTAGCGCTGACGCAACTTCCGCCTCAATCTCGGAGTTTATCGATCAGGGACGCTCCCGGTCTGTTTCAGGCCGGACCTCAGGAGAATGCGCGATGAATTTCGCAAGGGCCGTGGCAATCGCCGCCATCCTCGCCGCAAGCGGTCTGGCCGCCTGCGCCACTGCAACGCCTTACCAGCCCAACGTCCGGGGCAATTCGGTCTCCGGCGGTTTCACCGATCAGAAGATCACCGAGAACCGCTTCAAGATCGGCTTCTCGGGCAACAGCCTGACCAACCGCGACACGGTCGAGCGCTATCTGCTGTTCCGCGCCGCCGAACTGACGCTGGCAGAGGGTTACGACGGCTTCGTCCTGGCCGACCGCGAGACCAACCGCGACACCCGCACCTACTACGATCCGCCCGCCGGTCGCTTCGGCGGCGGCTACGGCTTCTGGCGCCCCAGCTGGCGCTATTTCGGCCCGCGCTACGGCTGGCGCGCCTGGGACCCCTTCTACAGCAACCGCTTCTGGGCCGACGACATGGATATGCGGACCGTCACCCGCTACGAGGCCAACGCCGAGATCGTCATGTACAGGGGCGCCTCGCCGGCCCCCGTCGAATACGGGTACTTCGGGTTTACCGTCGCCGGGCCGGGCG
>JANPKF010000704.1:0-3747 GCA_031425895.1 Caulobacteraceae bacterium
GCCGGCTCCGCCGCCCGCTCCGGTTTACGAAGCGCGTGAATTCATCGTCTACTTCCCGTTCGATCAATCGATCCTGACGCCGGAAGCCCAGACGGTGGTTTCGGAAGCTGCGCAATACGCCGCGGCCGGCGCCGCCACCCGCATCGTGGTTGTCGGTCACGCCGACACCTCCGGTTCGGCCAAGTACAACGTCGGCCTGTCGCAGCGCCGTTCGAAGGCCGTCGCTGACGCCCTCGTCGGCCTCGGCGTCGACAGCGGCAAGCTGGCCGTCGACTGGAAGGGTGAAGCTGAGCCCGCCGTCGCCACCGGCGACGGGGTGAAGGAACCCCTGAACCGCCGCTCGACGATCCAGATCAACTTCTGATCCTGATCAGCGAACACTAAGCGAAGGGCCCGGAGCAATCCGGGCCCTTTTGCTATGGGCGATGGAGAAGCCCCCCTCCGGAGAGGGAGGCGTCACCCTAGCCTGCCACCAGCACCCAGATGCCCACGGCCGCGAAGCCCGCCGCGGCGACCCAGCGGATCACCTTCAGCGGGATCTTCGTGGCCGCCACCTCGCCCAGCAGCACCGCAGGCGTGTTGGCGATCATCATCCCCAGCGTGGTTCCGGCGGCGACCACCGGCACGTTGTGGAACTGCGCGCCCAGCGCCACCGTCGCCACCTGCGTCTTGTCGCCCATCTCCACCAGGAAGAAGGCAACCGCCGTGGTCAGGAAGATCGAGCCGGCCTTGAGGGCCGGCGGGGCCTCGCTATCGTCAAGCTTGTCGGGGATCAGCGCCCAGGCGGCGAAACCAAGGAAGGCCAGGCCCAGCACCCATTTCATCCAGGGCCCCGACAGCAGTCCGGCCGCCAGCTCGCCGACCAGGGCGGCCAGGGCGTGGTTGACCAGGGTGGCGACCAGGATCCCCAGCAGGATGGGAACCGGCCGGCGGAATCTGGCCGCCAGCAGGATGGCCAGCAGCATGGTCTTGTCGCCGATCTCGGCGATGGCCACGAGGCCCGTTGAAACGAGGAAGGCTTCCATCGATGAATATCCCGGGCGGGGCCGACAAAACGGACCATTGGCTTCCCGCGCCGAAGACCCCGCATGGTCCAGCACGAAAGCCAAAGGTCTCGCCAGGCCTCTTAGAGGCTAACGCCGCCATGGGGCGAACCCCAAGTCTGTTGACGGCGCTCCCGCTGGATATGCGGGCGGCTACTCCCCAGTGACCGGGATCAGATAGCGACGGGCGGCCTCCGGAGCAAGCTGCGCCTGAAATGATCAGACGGAGAAGTTGTTCATGCCGCAGCGGCGCCCGTCTCCCCTTTTTGGCAAGTCGCCGCTATAAGGCGCCATGAAAAAGCAAAAAGAAGCGGTCGCCATCGTCGAGCGACTTGAACAGGAATACGACCGATCGGTCGCCTGCCTGCGTGAAAACCTCAAGGCCTTCCTCGAAGAGGGCAAGCGGCCGGACGCCTCCCTCCGCGAGAACGGCGCCTACGCCTATCCCGAACTGCGGCTCAGCTGGTCGGGCGAAAGCGGCTATCCGGTGATCACCCGCGCCTATGCGCGCCTGTCCGATCCCGGCCACTATGCCACCACCGTCACCCGGCCAGCCATGTTCCACGACTATCTGGTCGAGCAGCTCAGCCACCTGATGGAAGACTTCGACGTCGAGGTCGACGTCGGCCGTTCGACTCAGGAAATCCCCTTCCCCTACGTGCTGGACGGCGGCGACCTCAGCCTCGCCGACGCGCAGGCCAGCGAGATCGCCCGCTGGTTCCCGGCTACCGAGCTGGCCTACATCGGCGACGAGATCGCCGATGGCCTGTGGGATCCGCTGATGGCCGAGGACCGGCCCCTGGCCCTGTTCGACGGCCTGCGCACCGACTTCTCGCTGGCCCGCCTCAAGCACTACACCGGCGCCCCGGCCGAGCACGTCCAGCAGTACATCCTGTTCACCAACTACCACCGCTACGTCGACGAGTTCGTGCGCTGGGGCTGCGAGCAGTTGAAGGATGGGACCTACGAGGCCCTCAGCTGTTCAGGCGGCGTCTACGTCACCAAGGACACCCCCGACCCCGAACTGGCCGTGGCCAACGGCGCCTGGCGTCGTCACCAGATGCCGGCCTATCACCTGATGGCGCCGAACGGTCAGGGCATCACCCTGGTCAACATCGGCGTCGGCCCGTCCAACGCCAAGACCATCACCGACCACCTGGCCGTCCTGCGCCCGCAGGCCTGGTTGATGATCGGCCACTGCGGCGGCCTGCGCGGCTCCCAGCGGATCGGCGACTACGTCCTGGCCCACGCCTACCTGCGCGAGGACCATGTCCTTGATGCGGTGCTGTCGCCCGACATCCCCATTCCCTCCATCGCCGAGGTGCAGCGCGCCCTCTACGACGCCGCCAAGCAGATCAGCGGCGACACCGGCGAGGCCCTCAAGCGTCGCCTGCGCACCGGCACCGTGGTCACCACCGACGACCGGAACTGGGAGCTGCGCTACACCTCCAGCGCCCTGCGCTTCAACCAGAGCCGGGCCGTCGGCATCGACATGGAAAGCGCCACCATCGCCGCCCAGGGCTTCCGCTTCCGGGTGCCCTACGGGACGCTGCTCTGCGTGTCGGACAAGCCGCTGCACGGCGAGATCAAGCTGCCGGGCCAGGCCAACGCCTTCTACGAACGCGCCATCGGCCAGCATCTGCAGATCGGCATCGCCACCGTGGACCTGCTGCGCGCCGAAGGGCCCCGCCTGCACAGCCGCAAGCTCCGCGCCTTCGACGAGCCGCCGTTCAGATAAGGGATGAGCTTGCCGTCCGTGCGTCCTTCGACACGCCGCTTCGCGGCTACTCAGGATGACGAGCTTTGGTGCAACTCATCCCCTGTTCGTCATCCTGAGCAGCGGCCGCAGGCCGCGTGTCGAAGGACGCACGCGGCTTAAGCCGACAAAAACTCCACCACCGCCCTGGCCAGCGCCGGCTCGGCCACCGCCGTCAGGTGGTCGCCGGGCACGCGCACGGCCTTGGCGTTGGGCATGGCCATGGCCAGCTTCTCGGCTGAGCCGTTGTCGGCGTCGTCGGCCCCGCAGACCACCAGGGTGGGCACATCCAGCCCCGCTAGATCATGCGGCGTCGTCGGCACGAAACTGGACAGCACGCCGAGCAGGGCCTGGGCGTTGAAGCCGCCGGCCTTGATTCGCGCCTGGATGTATTTGCCGGCCCGCGGGTCTTTTGCGTTCTCGCCGTTGCGGATGCTGTCCTCGAACATCGCCGCCCGCGCGCCCGCCTGCATGACGCCACTGTCGCCCATGCCGCCCAGCACGCAACGGCGCGGCCGCGCGCCGCCGACCATGAACCGCACCGCCGTCCGGGCCCCCAGGCTGTAGCCGACCAGATCGTAGTCGGTGAGGCCCAGATGCCTGACCAGCGCCGCCTGGTCGAGCGCCAGCACATCGCCGGGCCAGGCCGCGGCCTCTTCCGGCCCCGCCGACTCGCCGTGCCCCCGCAGGTCCGGCGCGATGACCTCGAACCCTGCCCCGGTCAGGGCCTCGGCGATGCCCGGCTCGAACCAGTTGAGTCGCGCGGTGGCGATGAAGCCGTGCAGCAGCAGCACCCGCCGCCCCGCCCCGGCCCGTTGGAAGGCGATGCGCTGTCCGTCGAAACTCTTGAAATGCTCAGTCATGCCCCAAAGGTGGCGCATGAGACGCCGCCCGCGCAATCCCCTCTCCCGCTTGTCGGGAGAGGGTGGCCCCCGAAGGGGGTCGGGT
>JANPKF010000705.1:0-2848 GCA_031425895.1 Caulobacteraceae bacterium
GCCGGACGGATTCATTTCCGTCCGGCCGCCATTTTGCGTTTTGACGCCGGACCGGCGCCCCTTGCCTGTGCCGGACATGGGATAATGGGTCACCCGCTTCGATAAGGAGAGACCATGCAACCGGACATGAAACCCCCGCGCCCGACGCCCCCGCCGCCGACCATCAACGACGCCCGCAAGCGCGCCGAGGAGGCCGACCGGCTGCGTCTGCGCCAGGGACGGAGCGCCACCTTCCTGTCGAACGCGCTGGGCCGCAGCCAGGGCGGAGTGGCGACCAAGGTGCTGATGGGCTGAACCCGGGGCGCCGGCGGCCAGGGTCGCCGGCGTCCGCCCTTTCGACATGCGCGGGCCGGAGCCGGGCGCGTGATTGCTGTCCCTGTTGCGGGGCGGCCGTGGGATAATAGTCCTGCCGCTTCGATAAGCGACGTCCAGGAGCACAGACCCCGAAAGAGGGGCGAGGGATGACGCCCGGCGAACGCTGTCGCCGGTCTGCGGTCCCGTGCGCCCGGAGCGCGTCGCGCTCCTCAACCCCAAACAGAGTCTCGCGATCACGGCTGATCGAGACGGGAGATCCAGATGACCGACAGTCGCGCCGAAGAGGTGTTGCGCCGCCAGGCCCGCATGGAGGCCGAACGGGCCCCGATGGACGGGATCTGTCAGGAGGTGGCCGAGCGGGTGCTGACCCGGCAGCGGGACTTCCAGGGACGGCAGAGCGGGGAAGCCGCCTGGCGTTCGGAAAAGATGTTCGACAGCACCGCGCCGCTGGCGCTCGACAAGTTCGCCGCCGCCATCGAGAGCATGCTGACGCCGCGCACCAGCCGCTGGCACGAACTGGCCATCCATGACTGGCGGGACAGCCGTGACCGGCCGGCGCCGCTGCCCGACGCCGTGCGGGTGTGGCTGGCGCAGGTGAACGAGGCCCTGTTCTCGGCCCGCTATGCGGCGGGGGCCAACTTCGCGGCCCAGGCGCACGAGACCTATGTCGGCCTTGGCGCGTTCGGCAACGGCACGCTGTTCGTCGATGAGGCGCCGGCGGATGGCTTGAGTGGCGGCGGCCTGCGCTATCGCTCCATTCCCTTCGCCGAGACCTGGTTCGCCGAGAACTTCCAGGGCCAGGTCGACACCGTGCACCGCAAGTTCGAACTGACCGCCCGGCAGTGGGTGCAGCAGTTCGGGGAGGAAGCGCCGGCCAGCATCCGGCGGGCGGCGGAGGATGAGCCGCATCGCAAGTTCGAGCTGATCCACTGTGTCGGACCGCGCGAGGACGCCGACTGGTCGCGCAGGGACTGGCGGGGGATGGCGTTCGCCAGCTGGTACGTCAGTTTCGAGGGCCGCAAGCTCTTGAAGGAGCAGGGCTATCGGACCATGCGCTATGCCGTGGCGCGCTATGTAACGGCGCCGCGCGAGGTCTATGGACGCGGGCCGGCGATGACCATCCTGGCCGACATCAAGACCGTCAACCAACAGCAGAAGACCCTGCTGCGCGTCGGCCAGATGATCGCCGAGCCGCCGATCCTACTGTCGGACGAGGGCGGTCTGTCGGCCTTCAGGCTGGCGCCGGGGACGATCAACCATGGGGCGTTGTCGCACGACGGGTCCGAACTCGTCCGCCCCCTGAGCATCGGGGCGAACCTGCCGATCACGCTGGAGATGGTCAACCAGACGCGGGAATCGATCAACCAGGCCTTTCTGGTGACGCTGTTCCAGATCCTGGTCGAGACGCCGCAGATGACGGCCACGGAGGCCATGCTGCGGGCCCAGGAGAAGGGGGCGTTGCTGGCGCCGGTGATGGGGCGGCTGCAGTCGGAGCTGCTCGGGCCGCTTGTGCAGGCCGAGCTGGATATCCTGGCCGGGGCCGGCGCCCTGCCGGACATGCCGCCGGAGCTGGAGGGCCTTGCCGATGTGGTGACCGACATCGACTACACCTCGCCGCTGGCCCGGGCCCAGAAGAGCGACGAGGGGGTGGCGATCCTGCGGCTGCTGGAGGATGCGGCGGCGGTGGGGCAGTTCGATCCGTCGGCGGTGAAGCTGATCAAGGGACCCGAGACCCTGCGGCGGCTGGCCGAGATCCGCGGCGCGCCGGCCGGATTGCTGCGCAGTCCCGAGGACATGGCGGCGCTGGCCGAGCAGGATGCCGCGATGGGCCAACTGCAGGCCATGCTGGGCGCGGCCGGCCAGGCGGCGGGGGTGGCGAAGGACGCGGCGGCGGCCGGGTTGCTGGAGGGGGGCTAGCGTCCCCGTCGCCGGAGCATTCAATAGCGGCTAGAGCAGCCACGCCGTTGCGTGGTCGGTAACGTCGCCGTTGATCTTGACCTGATAGTCGGCCTTGCCGTCGCCGTTGAGGTCGAGCCTGACGACGGTGTTTCCGCCGGACAGCGCGACGGTCATCTGGCCGGCCACCTTGCTGAAGGCGGCGACCTGACTGAGCGTGCCGGCGAAGGCGTCGGTCAGGTCGAGGTAGTCGCCCTCGGCGTCGGAGAAGTCGTAGATCTGGTCGGTTTCCAGAACGCCGGCGGCGATGTGGCGGACGGCGAAGGCGTCGGCGCCGAGGCCGCCACGCAGCAGGTCGTTGCCGAGGCCCCCGATGATGATGTCGTCGCCATCGTTGCCGTTCAGGGTGTCGACGCCGAGGTCGCCGTCGAGGCGGTTGGCGCCGGCATTGCCCTGGATGTTGTTGGCGCCGGCGTTGCCGGAGCCGGCGATGTCGGCCGAGCCCTGGAGTTCGAGCCCTTCAATGTTTGAATCCAGGGTCCAGTTGGTCCCGGCGGTGCGCACGATATCATAGCCGCCGCCCGCCACTTCGTGTGTCTCATCGCCGAACTCGTCGACGATGTAGACGTCGTTCCCG
>JANPKF010000706.1:0-4431 GCA_031425895.1 Caulobacteraceae bacterium
GCATAGATCTTCGCGCCGCGGGCCTTGGCGTGCTCGTATTCCTCCAGCATCACCATGCCGGCGCCCTCGCCCATGACGAAGCCCGAGCGATCCTTGTCGTAGGGCCGCGAGCCGCCGGTCGGATTGTCGTTGTAGTCGGTGTTCATCGCCCGGCAGGCGACAAAACCGGCGATGCCGATCGGGCAGATCGAGGCTTCCGCCCCGCCGGCCAGCATCATATCGGCGTCGCCGTACTTGATCAGGCGGCAGGCGTCGCCGATGGCGTGGGCGCCGGTGGCGCAGGCGGTGACGACCGAATGGTTCGGCCCTTTAAAGCCGTAGCGGATCGACACCTGGCCCGAGACCAGATTGATCAGGGCCGAGGTGATAAAGAAGGGGCTGACCCGGCGCGGACCCTTGTCACGCAGTTCCAGGGCCGTCTTTTCGATGGTGGCCAGGCCGCCGATGCCGGCGCCGATGATCACGCCGGTGCGTTCCTTGTCCTCGTCGCTCTCCGGGACCCATCCCGAATCACGCACGGCCTCGTCGGCCGCCGCCATGCCGTAGAGGATGAAGTCGTCGACCTTGCGCTGCTCCTTGGGCGCCATCGTCCCGTTGGGATCGAAGCTGCCGGGCACGTCCGGCCCACCGCCGCCGCGTCCATCGACGCGCGGCACCTCGAAGGCGATCTCACAGCCGAACCCGGTCGGGTCGAAGGTGGTGATCTTGCCGGCGCCGGACTTGCCGGCCTTGATGGCTTCCCAGCTGATTTCCGCGCCCTGACCCAGGGGCGTGATCAGACCGATTCCCGTAACAACAACACGACGCATTAGAAAAGCTCCGTAAAGCCCAGAAATCTCTGACTAAAAGCCTACCCCGAAACGAAGACCGCCGCGCGCATCAGGTTTAAGCCCATGCGGCGCGGCGGCCAACGTATCAGAACTGTCTTGGCGGGTTTAGCCGCCGGTCTTTTCCGAGATGAACTTCACGGCGTCACCAACCGTTTGGATGTGTTCGGCGGCGTCGTCGGGGATTTCGATATCGAACTCCTCTTCGAACGCCATCACCAGCTCAACGTTGTCGAGGCTGTCGGCGCCCAGGTCATCGATGAAGCTCGCCTTCTCGGTGACCTTCTCGGGATCGGCATCGAGATGTTCGATGACGATCTTACGCACACGCTCGAGAATGTCGGACATTCGCTATGGTCCCTCTTGGTCTTTTCAAAGGTCCGCGCCAACGCTGGCGGCGGAAATCGGTGTCTGGCTATCACCTTTTATTCAGGCTTGCCAGCAGGAGAACGGTTCCGTCGGAACCTAACATTTGCGTGTTCAGACCATCACCATGCCGCCGTTCACGTGCAGCGTCTGCCCGGTGACATAGGCGGCCTCCTGGCTGGCCAGGTAGACACAGGCCGCCGCCACATCCGCCCCCTCGCCCAGCCGGCCGGCCGGGATACGGGTCGTCAGGGCGGCCTTCTGGGCCTCATTGAGCTCATCGGTCATCGGGCTGGTGATGAAGCCGGGGGCGACGCAGTTGACCGTCACGTTGCGGCTGGCGACTTCCTGCGCCAGGGCCTTGGAGAAACCGATCATGCCGGCCTTGGAGGCCGCGTAGTTGGCCTGGCCGGGATTTCCGGTGACGCCGACGATGGAGGTGATGCCGATGATCCGGCCGTACCGGCGCTTCATCATGCCCTTCAGCGCCGCGCGGGAGAGCCGGAAGTAGGATTCGAGGTTCACCCGAATCACCTCGTCCCAGTCGGCGTCCTTCATCCGCAGCATCAGCCCGTCGCGGGTGATGCCGGCATTGGCGACCAGGATGTCGAGTTCCTTGCCCGACGCGGCCTCGGCGGCGGCGATCAGGCCATCGACGCTGGCGGCGTCCGACAGGTTGGCGGCAGCGACCGACACGCGCTCGCCGAACCTGGCGGCCAGCTCATCCAGCACCGCCTGGCGGGTGCCTGAGAGAACCACATGGGCGCCGGCGTCATGCAGCGCCTTGGCGATGGCGCCGCCGATACCGCCCGTGGCGCCGGTGACGAGGGCGGTCTTGCCGGTGAGGTCGAACATGTCGTTGTCCCGTTGTTTTCCAGTCACCCGCCGAAACGCGCGACTCTGTCTTTCGCTCTACTTAACCGCACCGCGAAGAGGGGACACATTGAATTTCGCCCCGCCCCGCCGGGGGTCTTTCACACCGAATGGGGTGCGAAATTCAATGTGTCCCCGCTTGTCGTCGCCTAAAGCGACTTCGCGAACCCTTCCAGATCCGCCGGGCTGTTCAACGGCGTCGCCGTCGCGTCCGGGCAGCTGCGCTTGATCATTCCCGACAGCACCTTGCCGGCCCCGGCTTCGGCGAAGCGGGTCACGCCGCCCTCCCCGGCCATCCAGTCCATGGTCTCACGCCAGCGCACCCGGCCGGTCACCTGCTCGACCAGCTGGCGACGGATCACGTCCGGATCATGCACCGGCCGCGCCGTGACGTTGGCCACGAGCGGCGCGCGCGGGGCCAGGATCGTCGCCCCTTCGAGCGCCGCCGCCATCTCGTCGGCCGCCGGCTGCATCAGCGGGCAGTGGAAGGGCGCCGAGACGTTCAGGCGGATGGCGCGGGCGCCCAGTTCCTCGGCCTTCTCGATGGCCCGCTCGACGGCCGCCTTGGCGCCGGAGATGACCACGTTGCCGGTGTTGTTGTCGTTGGCCACGACGCAGACGCCGACCTCGGCCCCCGCCGCCGCCGCCGCTTCGGCCAGGGCGACATCGGTGTTCTTGCCGATCAGCGAGGCCATCGAGCCCTCGCCCACCGGCACCGCCCGCTGCATCGCCTGACCGCGCAGCTTGAGGAGCTTCGCCGTTTCGCCGAGCGCGATCGAACCGGCCGCCGCCAGGGCGCTGTATTCGCCGAGGCTGTGGCCCGCCACGAAGGCGGCGCGGTCGAGCCCGACGCCGAACTCCTTCTCCAGCGTCCGCGTCACGGCCAGGCTGACGGCCATCAACGCCGGCTGGGCGTTCTGGGTCAGGGTCAGTTCGTCCTCGGGACCTTCCCACATCAGCTTGCTGAGCTTCTGGTTCAGGGCGTCGTCGACTTCCTGGAAGACTTCCCGGGCGGCCGCGAAGGCCTCGGCGAGATCGGCGCCCATGCCGACGGCCTGGCTGCCCTGACCGGGGAAAACGAAGGCGAGTGACATGGGCTGGCTCCTGTAACGGAAGCCTGTCAGGCGAAGTGTGCGCGGTTCGCCGCCCGGACAGGCTCCCAAAGAATGGGCCGGCAGGGTTAGGCCAATCGCCAAAAAGGGGCAAGCCACCCCCCCAAACAGGCCGTGCCGAACGACACAGGGCGTGACCAACTCCCCCGACATTGGGGAGTTTCCATGCGCCGCCTGATCCTGACCGCCGCCCTCGTCCTGCTGCCCGCCTGCGCCGCCGGCGCGGCCACTCCGCCCGCCTCCATCGTCGAGGAGGCGCGCCAGACCATCTACGCCAACCTCACCGAGGGCTCGACACCCGAGGAGATCAAGGAAATGCCGGCCTGGATGCTGAAGACCTCGCCCAGGATGTTCAGCCGGATCGACATCAACGGCGACAAGCTGGCCGACTGGCGGGTCAGCTACGAGGGCGCCCCGACCGCCTCCTATTTCTGCGGCACGGGCGGCTGTCGCAACATTCTCTATCTCGGCCAGGCCGACGGCACGGTCCGCAAGGTCTTCCAGAACAGCGGCGGCGACTACAAATTCACCGGGCCGAAGTCCGCCCGCAAGCTGGAGGTCAATCTGCATGGCTCGGCCTGCGGCAGCTACGGCGCCGACGAATGCCTGCGCGCCTGGCGCTGGGACAGGGCGACCAACGCCTACATCGAAATCCCCAACAGCAAGGGACTGGCTCTGCTCGCCTCGGGCTCCATCCCGGCGCTGCAGCCGGAGCTGAAGGACGCCCCCGCCGAGATCAAGACCGAGGTCGCGGCCCGCGAAGCCGCCTGCAAGGCGTTCGGCGCCGAAAAGTTCGACGCCATCCAGATCAGCACCATCCCCGACGTGAACGGCGACGGCCTGCGCGAGTGGACCGTCGGCATGCCCTATCCCGACTGCGGCTACGAGAAAGAGAACCCGCCGGCCGGCAAGCTGTCCTTCTTCCTCTCGGACGGCGGCAGGTTCGTGAAGGCGTTCGAACAGGAAGACAGCTGGAACCTCGACATCGGCGCCACGCCGGCCAGGATCCAGCAGGTGCTCGACAGCGAGGACTGCGGTATGGGCGAAAAGCCCTGCCCTACCCGCACCCTGGTCTGGGACCCGGCCAGCAAGACGCTGAAACCGGCAACATGAATATGTCTAGGCTGTAGGGACAATTTAGTCATTTAAGCCAGAGCATGATGCAGGCGAGCTTTACGAAGCCCATGAAGGTTTGGGCGAGCTTGTCGTAGCGAGTTGCGATGCGTCGGCAGTGTTTGATGCGATTGAAGAAG
>JANPKF010000707.1:0-2611 GCA_031425895.1 Caulobacteraceae bacterium
CAGACCTTCGTCTCCACGGAGCGTGAAATCGTCGACAGCTACGAAGTCGGCGTGAAGAAGACCTTCGACTTCAATTTCCAGGTCAACGCTGCCGCCTTCTTCTACGATTACCAGGGAATCCAGATCCCGCTTTCGTTCTTCAACGAGACGCTCAGCGCCAACCAGACGCGGTTCGTCAACCTGCCGAAGGCGGAAAGCTATGGGCTTGAGATCGAAACGGTCTGGCAGCCGATCGACAATCTCCAGATCCTGGCCAACTACTCGTACCTGCAGGCCGAGATCAAAGAGGGCGTCTTCACACCCGACGCCGACGACCCGCTGGCCTTGCAGCCGGGGGCCAGGCTCGCGCCGACGTCCGCCCAGGCCGCTAACGCCTGCATCCCCGGCCGGACACCCTTCGGCCCGGGCGTGCCCACCTGCTCCCTGCTGGTCAACGTGAACCAGGACATCAGCGGCGCCACGCTGCCGTCGTCGACGCCCCACCGGTTCACGTTCAACAGCAACTACACCTGGAACTTCGACGCCGGCCGGCTCACGGCCTCGGGCACCTACGTGTGGCGGGATGCGACCTACTACTCGATCTTCAACCGCTACTACAGTCGCGCCAAGGCCTATGAGACCGTCGACTTCCGGCTGCTGTTCGTGGACCGCGACGACCGCTTCACGGTCATCGGCTACCTGAAGAACGCCTTCGACTCGACGGGCTCAGCGGGCATCAGTGGCGGGCGGCTCAACAATACGGTCGCGCCTCCTGGCTCGGCCTTCTTCAACCGCGTGAACCAGACGGTTTCCTATATCGCGCCGCGCACCTACGGCATCGAGCTGCAGTACCGCTTCTAGTCTGCGGCCTTACAACGATCGGATGCGCCCCGGCCTCACGGCCGGGGCGTTTTCGCGTCGGCTTCAGTTGACGGTGCGTTCCAGGCCAAACTCCCGGCGGAGCTCCGCCACGGGCCGGTCCATCATCTCTTCCCAGCGCACATAGTTCAGGTTCTTGGCCTGGCGGCCCATGCGCCACCCGTCACTGATGGCGTCCATGACGCCGTCGGTCATGTCCGGATTGAGGAAGGTCATCTGAGTGGTGAGCGTGGCCATCCAGATGGAGAAATAGGGCAGCTGCCGCTGGGCCAGGGAAAAGGCCTGCAGGGCGATCTCGCCCCATCCCGTGGTCGGATAGCCCGTCAGGATGTGGAAGATGTCGTGAATCTGGAAGCCGCGCAGGATGGCGTATTTCACCTCGTCCGGCATGCCGGCGAGCTTGCCCGCCGCGTCGAGTTTGACATGGGCATTGCGGTAGTCGGAGGCGATGGTTTTGTTCAGCCCGTTGTCGATGATGTGCCGGGCGTACTGGTAGCCCAGGGTCTCTGGCGGCAGCGCCAGCAGGGCGTCAAAGTCGGGGTCGTCCCCCAGATAGCCCTCCTCGAGCCAGGCCATGGCGGCCGGATCGCCGCGCAGCTTGGCCAGATACTTTTGACGCACCTCGTCGGTGGTCTTGTTCCAGAACCGGAAGTGCATCTCCGGCACCCCGTTCTTCTGGCTGTCGCCGACCAGCCGCAGGAAGTTGTCAGTGATTTCCTGATCCAGCATGGACGCGGTCCCCAGGTGGCTTGTCTCCGAAATCTACCGCCATCAGTCGGCCGACGCGAAGGCTGATTGCGCGCGTCCTGAGGCCACGCTCTATTACAGGGTCAGATTGCGAGGCGGCATGGCCGACACCCAGACCACCCTATCGCCGCCGCAGGGGCTTGAGCGGAAACCGCCGTTGAGCGTGAAGCTGTTCTACGCCACCGGCAATGCCGCCGAGCAGACCTTCGTCACCGCGGTGGCCTTCGCGTTCTTCTACTACACCGCCGTGCTCGGGCTATCCGGCAGCCTGGTGGGGATGGCGATTTTCATCGGCCTTTGCGCCGACGCCGCGGTCGATCCCTTCATCGGGTCATGGTCAGACAACCTGCGATCCCGGCTCGGGCGGCGCCTGCCGCTGATGATCGTGGCGGCGCCGCTGGTGGCGGTTTCCTTTGGCCTGATGTTCTCTCCGCCGGGGGGTCTGTCTGACCTCGGACTGACCGCCTGGCTGGCGGTGACGGCGGTCGCCACCCGCAGCTTCCTGTCGCTGTTTCATGTCCCCTACATCGCCCTGGGGGCCGAGCTCGCCACCGGCTACGCAGAGCGCTCCAGCGTGGTGGCCTGGCGCGCGGTCGCTGGCATCCTCGCCGGAGTGTTGGTGACGGCCACGGCCTACTCGGTTTTCTTCGCGGGCGAGGGCGGCCTGCAGCGGCCGGAAAACTATCCCGGCTTCGGCTGGACCGCCGGCGCCCTAATGCTTGGCGGGATCGCCGTCTGCTGCCTGGGGGTCTGGCGCTACGCGGCCATCCTGCCCACCGTGGTCCCCGTGGCCCGGACCCTGTTGGCCAGGCTGCCGGGGGAGGTGGCGGAGATTTTCCGCAACCGCAGTTTTCGCATCCTCTTTCTCTCGGCGATCATCGCCTACACCGCGGTAGGCCTGAATGCGACGCTGAACGGGCACGCCTATGTCTTCCTGTGGCGGCTGCGGCCCGAGACCATTCAGCTGATCGCCTACGCCTATCTGGCCGGCCTGCTGGTGGGCGTG
>JANPKF010000708.1:0-3003 GCA_031425895.1 Caulobacteraceae bacterium
CGGGTGACGGTGTAGGCCGCACGAACGCCGCTGTAGAAGGCGGTGTCGCTGCCGGATCCACCATCGAGACTGTCGTCGTCGGCCCCGCCGGTCATGGCGTCGTCGCCGCTGCCGCCCACCAGTTCGTCATTTCCGGCGCCGCCGCTCAGATAGTCGTCGCCGTTGAAGCCTTCCTCGCCGTACTCGGCCTCGGGGTCCGCCGACTGGACGATCGGGCCGGAGTCTCCAAAGTCACCGGCATCGATGCCAATGGCGCCGTCGCCCCAAAGCTTGTCGGCGCCGGCCCCGCCGTCGAGGGTGTCGTCGCCCTCGGCCCCGGCCAGAATGTTGGCCGCATCGTCGCCGGTCAGTTCGTCGTCGAACTCGCCGCCGACCAGGTTTTCGATCTCGTCGAAGACCATCTCGCCGATGCCAGTTTCCTGAGCCGTGTCGCCAAGCGCCAGGGACGCCGAGACGCCGCTGAGAGCGTCCCCGAACGTCACTGTGTCACTGCCCGCGCCGCCGATCAGGCTGTGATCACCGGCCCCCACGTCCAGCAGGTCATCGCCATCGCGACCGTCGAGAACGTCGTCACCGCCCTGGCTCTGCAGCCAGTTGCCCCCGGCGTCGCCGCTCAGGATGTCGTTGAAGATGGTCCCGGCGACATGCTCGATGCCGGTCAGGGTATCCATGCCGTGGCCGGTGTTCTGGGCCCCGACGATCTCCAGATCGACGGTGGCTCCGACCTGGGCGGCCGTGGGAACGATCTGGAAGTCGACCGTGTCGAAGCCGTTGCCGCCGTTGTAGGTGTCGTTGCCGACGCTGCCATAGAGGCGGTCGTTGCCGTCTTCCCCGTTGAGCACGTCGTCCCCGGCGCCGCCGATGCCGTAATCGTCGCCCCCGCCGGCGTTGATGGTGTCGTTGCCGACCTGGCCGTAGATGGCGTTTCCGTTGGCGTCGCCGCCGAGGGTGTCGTTGAGATTCGAGCCGGACAGGTGTTCGAAGTTGCTGAGGTTGTCGTTGCCCCAGCCGGTATTCTGGGCCGCGCCCTGCAGCGCCAGGCTGACGGTGACCCCCACCTGGGCGTCGCCGTAGGTGACTAAGTCGCCGCCGGCCCCGCCGTCCATGGTGTCGTCGCCGAAGCCGCCGGTCAGCTGGTCGTCGCCGCCATAGCCGTACATGACGTCGTTGCCGGAACTGGCAAAGTTGAAGTTGCTGGTCTCATCCCCGTGCAGGGTGTCATTGCCCGTGCCGCCGTTGACGTTCTCCATGCCGATCAGGGTGTCGATGCCATGGCCGGTGTTCTGGGACACACCCTGGATGCGCAGGTCGACCGTCACGCCGGTGGTGTTGTCGCCGTAGTTGGCGATGTCGAAGCCGTCGCCGCCGGTCATGGTGTCGTTGCCGGCGCCGGCCTGCATGTTGTCGTTGCCGCCCATCCCGTTGAGGACGTCGTCGCCGTTCAAGCCGTTGAGGAAGTTGTTGAGGCCGTCCCCCGTCAGGGTGTCGGCGAAGCCCGAACCCGTCAGGTTCTCGATGCTCGACAGGGTATCGGAGCCGGCCGAGCCGGTGTTCTGCGCCTGCCCCTGAAGCATCAGGCTGACGGTGACGCCTCCGGATGCGCCGCCGTAGTTGGCGCTGTCGAAGCCGGCCCCGCCGTTCAGGGTGTCGGTCCCGGCATTGCCGACCAGGGTGTCATTGCCGTCGCCGCCGTTCAGTACGTCGTCGCCGGCCGCGCCGTCGAGGAAGTTGTTGCCCGCGTCGCCGGTGAAGGTGTCGGCGTGACCCGAGCCGCCGAGTTGCTCGAAGCCGACCAGGGTGTCGATGCCGGACGCGCCGGTGTTCTGGGCCTGGCCCTGCAGCAGCAGGCTGACGGTAACGCCGGAGGTGGCGTCATAGTACTGGGCCATGTCGCCCGTGCCCGCGCCGCCGTCGAGATTGTCGTCGCCGAGACCGCCGTGCAGGAAGTCGTTGGCGTCGCCGCCGGAAACGGTGTCGTTGCCCGCTCCTGCGTTGACGTTGTCGCTGCCGCCCAGCCCGGAGATGGTGTCGTTGCCGGCCTGGCCGTCGAAGGAGTTGTTGCCGCTGTTACCGGTCAAAACGTCGCCGAATTGCGATCCGGTGACGTTTTCGACGTTGGTGATGGTGTCCATCCCCTCGCCGGTGTTCTGGGCGACGGTGATCTGCAGGTCGACGGTCACGCCGTTGGCGGCGCTGAAGTAGTCCACCCGGTCGGTCCCGGCCCCGCCGTTGAGCGTATCGTCACCGAGCTCACCGCGGACCGTGTCATCGCCGTCATCACCGGCAATGGTGTCATTGCCCGCGCCGCCGCTGAGGTAATCGTTGCCCAGGCGCCCGGCGATCGTGTCATCGCCCGTGTTGCCGGAGATGTTGTTGTTTGCGCCGTCACCCGACAGGCTGTCCGCAAACTGGGACCCGGAAATGTTCTCGACGCTGATGAGGGTGTCCATCCCCTCGCCGGTGTTCTGCTGGCCGCCGATGGCCAGGTCCACGGTGACGCCGTTGGCCGCATCGAAGAAATCGACCCGGTCGATGCCTGCCCCGCCGTTCAGCGTATCGTCGCCCGCGTTACCCAGCAGGGCGTCATCTCCGTCGCCGCCGTTCAGGGTATCGGCACCGGCGTCGCCGCGCATGTAGTCACCGCCGCCCAGGCCGTTGATCGTGTCATCGCCCGTATTGCCGGAGATGTTATTGTTTGCGCCGTCACCCGACAGGCTGTCCGCAAACAGGGACCCCGAAATGTTTTCGATGCTGGTCAAGGTGTCGAGACCATCGCCGGTATTCTGCTGACCGCCGATGGCCAGATCCACGGTGACCCCATTGGCCGCGTCGAAGAAGTCGGCACGGTCGGTGCCGGCCCCGCCGTTCAGCGTGTCGTCGCCCGCGTTGCCCAGCAGGATGTCATCGCCGTCGCCGCCGTTCAGGGTATCCGCGCCGGCCTCGCCGCGCATGTAGTCACCGCCGCCCAGGCCGTTGATCGTGTCATCGCCCTCCAGGCCCGAC
>JANPKF010000709.1:0-4319 GCA_031425895.1 Caulobacteraceae bacterium
GCCCGCCGCGCCGCCGCCGCCGGCCGCAAAGCGCCCGCCGGCCGATCCCGACGCGCCGCTGTCGACCCGCGACCCCGGCGGCCGCTGACCATGCGAGGTAGGGCTGAGCTGCTGGCCTTTCTCGAGGGCCTCGGCATCGCACACAACACGCTGGACCATCCGGCCGTCTTCCGGGTGGGCGAGGGCGATGATTTCAAGGCCGGCCTGCCGGGCGGCCACAGCAAGAACCTGTTCCTGAAGGACGCCAGGGACCGGCTGTGGCTGATCTCGGCGCTCGGCGAGACGCAGATCGACCTGAAGCGCCTGCACCCGGTCATCGGCTCTGCGCGGCTGTCGTTCGGCTCGGCCGAGCTGATGGAAGAGACCCTGGGCGTGACGCCGGGCTCGGTCACCGCCTTCGGCCTGGCCCATGATGCGGATCACCGGGTCACCTTCGTGCTCGACGTGGCGCTGGCGAAGAGTGATCCGGTGAACTTCCACCCCCTGACCAATACGGCCACCACCGGGATCAGCCAGGCGGATTTCCGGCGCTTCCTGGCGGCGTTGGGACGCGAGCCGATTGTCGTGGATTTCGCCGCCATGGAGCGGGTCGAGGGCTGAAGGCGACAGGACGTCCCGCCGGACGCCTGATCAAATCATCCCGATGTGCGTTGAACCGACGCGGCCGCGCGACCATGTTGCGGGCCAGGACTTGAACCTTACGGACCCTGCATGACCCTCATCGGCGAAACCACCCCCGGCCCTTCGAAAGAAGACCTGATCAAGGAAGGCTCCGACGCCGGCTTCATGGCCGACGTCATCGAGGCCTCGAAGGTCCAGCCGGTCATCGTCGACTTCTGGGCCACCTGGTGCGGGCCGTGCAAGCAGCTGACGCCGGTCATCGAGAAGGTCGTCGCCTCGATGGGCGGGGCGGTGAAGCTGGTCAAGATCGATGTCGACAAGAACCCGGCCTATGCCGGCCAGCTGCGGGTGCAGTCGATTCCGGCCGTCTATGCTTTCGTCAACGGCCAGCCGGTCGACGGCTTCCAGGGCGCTCTGCCTGAAAGCCAGGTGCGCCAGTTCATCGAACGGGTCGCCGGCCCACCGCCGGCAAACGCCATCGACGAGGTCCTGGCCCTGGCCAAGGAATCGGTCGAGCTCGGCGATGTCGGCGGCGCCGCCCAGGCCTATGCCCAGGCCCTGCAGATGGACCCGGCGAACGTGAAGGCCATTGGCGGCCTGGCCCGCATCTATGTCGCCCAGGGCGACCTGGAACAGGCAGCCGAGATCGCCGCCCTCGCGCCCGCCGGCGCCAAGGACGCCGACCTTGAGGCCGTGCGCGCCAGCCTGACCTTGGCTGAGGGCGCGACCAGCGAGACCGCGCCGCTGGAAGCCGCCGTCGCCGCCGACCCGGACGACCACCAGGCCCGCTTCGACCTCGCCGGCGCCTATGCCGGCCAGGGACGCCACGAGGAGGCCGCCGGCCTGCTGCTCGACATCATCGCCGCCGACAGGACCTGGAACGACGAAGCGGCCCGCAAGCAGCTTCTGGTGGTCTTCGAGGCCGCGGGACATACATCGGACGTGACCAGGGCCGGCCGCCGCAGGCTGTCGTCCATCCTGTTCAGCTAGGAGCGTTCCAAATGGTCACGGGCTATCGAAAGATCGAAGACCTGCCCCAGGCCATACCGGTCTTCCCGCTCGACGGCGCGGTGGTGTTGCCGGGCGGCCAGCTGCCGCTGAACATCTTCGAGCCGCGCTACCTCAACATGTTCGACGACGCCATGGGCGGCGACCGGATGATCGGCATGGTCCAGACCCGCTCCGGCGGCGATCGCGAGCGGCCGGCCCTTTGCCCGGTGGGCACGGCGGGCCGGGTCACCGCCTTCGCCGAGACCGGCGATGGCCGCTACCTGGTCACCCTGACCGGCGTCTGTCGTTTCCGGGTGGTCGAGGAACTGGGGATCATGGCCCCCTATCGTCAGGTCCGCGCCGACTACGCCGCCTTCATCGGCGACCTGAAGCCGCCGGCCGAGTGCGTCATCCAGAAGACCGAATTCCTCGACGCCCTGCGCGGGTATCTGGAACCGCGCGGCCTGGCCGTCGACTGGGACGCGGCGGGGTCTGCGCCGTCAGAGAGTCTGATCGACAGTCTTTCCATGGGTCTGCCGTTCGAGCCGGCGGAGAAACAGGCCCTGCTGGAGGCGATCACCCACGCCGACCGCGCCGAGATATTGATCGCCCTCATGCGCATCGGTTCGGTGATCGGGGACGACGACGACACGACGATGCAGTAGAGGAAGGCCTGACAGCCGTAAGTGGACACCGGTTACGGCGCCCGTCAGGCCGCAAAGCAAAGACTCGAATGACTGAAGCGCCTTCTCCCATCGACGTCGATCCGCGCCTGCTGGAGGCCCTGGTCTGCCCGATCACCCACGGCCCGCTGGAGTATGACCGCGCGGCCGGCGAACTGATCAGCAGGGGCGCCAGGCTGGCCTATCCGATCCGCGACGGCGTGCCGGTCATGCTGCCGGAGGAGGCGCGGGAAATCAGCGAGTAGGGTCTACAGCGCCTCGCCGCGCAGCAACCTCGGCAGATCGCCCACCGCGCCGCCGGCTTCGCGCATGAAGAACCGCCGCGCCGGGGCGATGCGGTTGACGGCCGCGATGCCGAGGCCGCGCGCCAGCCTGAGCGGACGGATGTCATTGCTGAACAGGCGGGTGAAGACGTCGGTGGCCGCCGCCAGCATGGTGTTGTCGAACCGTCGCCAGGCCGCGTAGCGCTCCAGCACCGCCTCGGCGCCGATGTCTTCGCCGAGACGCAGGGCCTCGACCAGCACCTGGGCCAGGGCGGCGGCGTCCTTGAGGCCGAGGTTCAGGCCCTGGCCGGCGATCGGGTGCACGCCGTGGGCGGCGTCGCCGAGGATGGCGACGCGGGGGGCGCTCATCTGCTCGGCCAGCGACAGGGCCAGGGGGTAGACGAAGACCGGCCCGACCACCCTGGGGCTCCCCAGGAACTCGCCGAACCGGCGCTGCATGTGGGCGTGGAGGATCTCGGGTCGCGCGCCGCGCAGGGCTTCGGCCTGGGCGGTCTTCTCGGTCCAGACCAGGCTGGCGCGCTGGCCCGTCAGGGGCAGGATGGCGAACGGCCCGCCCGGCAGGAAGTATTCGTGGGCGACGCCCTCGTGGTCGCGTTCGAGGGCGACGGTGGCGACCACACCCGACTGGGCATAGGGCCAGCCGACGACGCCGATCCCGGCCTGCTGGCGGATGACGCTGGCCTTGCCTTCGGCGCCGACCACCAGAGGAGCGGTCAGCACCCGGCCGTCGGACAGGGTGACCCGGGCGGCGGCGGGGGTCACCTCCAGCGAGACCACCTTCATCGGGGCCAGCACGGTCAGCTTGTCCGACCGCTCGACGGCCGCCCCCAGGGCGGCGCGGATGCGGCGGTTTTCCAGCATGTAGCCGAGCGGCTCGCCGCCGCTGAAGTCGCCGATCTCGGCGGAGTCGAAGCGCAGGAAGGCCGAGCCTGGGCGGCTGGCGGCGGCGCCGGGGCTGGTCCCGTCGGTGACCAGGATCTGTTCGATGCGCTGGGCGTGGGGTTCGAGGTCCGCGCCGGCGCCGAGCGCCTTCCACTGGCGGAAGCTGGCATAGGCGATGGCGCTGGAGCGGCCGTCGAAGGTGGGCGCCAGTTGGGCGTCGAAGGGGGCCGGATCGACGAGGATGGCGGTCAGGCCGGCGCTGGCCAGGGCCAGCCCCAGGGTCGCCCCGGCCATGCCGGCCCCGGCGATGATGACATCTGCGTCGAAGGCTGTGTCGGTCATGATCGGGATATGGGCCGACGGCCGGGACCTGTCCAGCCGGGCGCTACAGGGCGAAGGCCGCCGAGATGATCTCGCCGTCCGGGGTCAGGGCGGCCCGCTTCATGCCCTGGCTGACGTAGGGCATGGTGATGCTCCCGTCGGCGGCGACGGCGATCAGGCCCCCGTCACCGCCCATGGCCGCGATCTCGGCCAGTACGGCATCGGCGGCTTCGGCCAGGGACTGGCCGCCGAAGCGCATGCGGTGGGCCAGCTGGGCGGCGGCGGCGACCTTGACGAAATACTCGCCCTGGCCGGTGCAGCTGACCGCCACGGTCTGGTCGGCCCAGCAGCCGGCCCCGATGATCGGGGTGTCGCCGACGCGCCCGGGCATCTTGCCGAACACCCCGCCGGTCGAGGTGCAGGCGGCCAGCCGGCCTTCGCCGTCGCGAACGACGCAGCCGACGGTGCCGTGGGCCAGGGTTCCGGGCGGATGATTGTCCTCGAAGGTTCCGGCCCGGGTGAACCAGGCCTCCGGGTC
>JANPKF010000710.1:0-3198 GCA_031425895.1 Caulobacteraceae bacterium
CCGCCGTTCAGGCCGGCGTTCTGCAAGGCGACGTGAAAGACGTGCTGCTGCTCGACGTCACCCCGCTGACGCTGGGCATCGAGACGCTGGGCGGCGTGTTCACCCCGCTGATCGAACGCAACACCACCATCCCGACCAAGAAGAGCCAGACCTTCTCGACCGCCGACGACAACCAGTCGGCCGTGACGATCCGGGTCTTCCAGGGCGAACGCCCGATGGCCAACGACAACAAGGTGCTGGGTCAGTTCGACCTGGCCGGCATCCCGCCGGCCCCGCGCGGCGTGCCGCAGATCGAGGTCACCTTCGACATCGACGCCAACGGCATCGTCCACGTCACCGCCAAGGACAAGGCGACCAACAAGGAACAGGCCATTCGCATCCAGGCGAACGGCGGCCTTTCGGACGCCGACATCGAAAAGATGGTCCAGGAAGCGGAGTCGAACAAAGCCGACGACGACAAGCGCAAGGCCGCCGTGGAAGCCAAGAACCAGGCTGACGCGGTGATCCACTCCTCCGAGAAGGCCCTCGCCGAACACGGCGACAAGGTCGGTCCGGAAGAGAAGGGCGCCATCGAGACGGCCTTGGCCGACCTCAAGGCGGCGGTCGAAGGCGACGACGCCGAGGACATCTCGGCGAAGACCCAGACGCTGATTCAGGCGTCGATGAAGCTTGGCGAGGCCATGTACAAGGCCCAGCAGGGTGAAACCGCTGAAGGTGGCGATACCGCCGCTGAAGCCGCGGACGAAGGCGTCGTCGACGCCGAGTTCGAGGAAGTCGACGACGATAAAAAGTCGGCGTGACGATGCGCCCCATCGCGCAGGCGGCTCAAGTGCGGCACGACCCGATCCTGGGAGCGTCGCCGCCGCCTTCGCGAACGCACGCAGAAGTCCCGTCCCGCATCGCCGTCTCCCAACAGGAGAACAGGCTTGAAGCGGGACGGGATACTTCCCATCTCCAAACATTGACGCTCGGATAGCTTACGCCGCCATGCGCGACTACTACGACATCCTTGGCGTGACCCGTGGCGCCGATGACGCTGCGCTGAAGTCAGCCTTCCGCAAGCAGGCGATGGAGCACCATCCCGACCGCAATGGCGGTTGCGAGGACGCATCGGCCCGCTTCAAGGAAATCAACGAGGCCTATTCGGTCCTCTCCGACGCCCAGAAACGCGCCGCCTACGACCGCTTCGGCCACGCCGGGGTCAACGGCATGGGCGGCGGTGGCGGTGGTGGCCAGGGCTTCCATGACGTCAACGACATCTTCAGCGAGGTGTTCGGCGACGCCTTTGGCGAGATGTTCGGTGGTCGCGGCCGCCAGCGCTCCAACGGCCCGGCCCGCGGGGCCGTCCTGCGCTACGACATGGAGATCACCCTCGAGCACGCTTATGCCGGCGTCGAGAAGGAAATCCGCGTCCCCTCCTCGATCACCTGCGAGACCTGCGAAGGCTCCGGCGCCAAGCCCGGCACCAGCCCGACCGTCTGCGGCAGCTGCGGCGGCGCCGGCCGGGTGCGCGCCACGCAAGGCTTCTTCTCGATCGAGCGCGCCTGCCCCCGCTGCGGCGGCTCGGGCAAGATGATCATGGACCCCTGCAAGAGCTGTCACGGGGCCGGCCAGGTGCGCAAGGAACGCGTCCTCTCGGTCCGCGTCCCGGCCGGGGTCGACGACGGCGCCCGCATCCGCCTTGCCGGTGAAGGCGACGCCGGCCAGCGCGGCGGACCGCGCGGCGATCTCTACATCTTCCTGTCGGTGGCCCCGCACGAGCTGTTCGAGCGCGACGGCCTGGACCTGCTCTGCACCGTGCCGGTGCCGATGGCCACGGCCGTGCTCGGCGGCGATATCGAGGCTCCCTGCCTGACCGGCGGTGAAAAGTGCGACGGTCAGTGCAAGATGACGGTCAAGGTCCCGGAAGGGGTCCAGACCGGCAAGACAGTGCGGCTGAAAGGCCGCGGCATGCCGTCCCTGCGCTCGCGCGAGCGCGGCGACCTGGTGGTCGAACTGTTCGTCGAAACCCCGACCCAGCTCAGCCAGCGCCAGCGCGAACTGATGCGCGAGTTCGCCGATCTGACGGGCGAGTCCCAGCACCCCAAATCCGCCAACTTCGTCGGCAAGGCTAAGCGCTTCTGGTCGAACGTCACGGGCGGCTGAGCTGTTCGTGACTGACCGGGGCGTCAAAAGGGTCTAGATACCCTTCCCTTGTTGAGTGATGGCGCGGCCGGACGGGCTCCTGCGCCCCCAGAGTGTCCGGAGCCGTCCAATGCTGCGCGCCTTTACCGCCCTTCGTCCGATGTTACTGTCACTGGCCCTGCTAACCGGCGGAGGCGTGATCGCCGTCTCGGTGGCCGAGCCAGCCTTTGCCCAGCGCGCCTGGCGGACCCACAAGGACACCAAGTACGGCTACCGGGTCGAATTCCCCGGCGTGCCGAGCGTCAGCCAGGACACCACGCCCGGCGGCGTGGTGATGAATGTCGCCCGACTGGAAGCCGGCACGACCGGCGCCTTCCTGGTCGTCTCGGTCAGCGGCGAACTCGATCCGAAGACGGCCCTCGACAACGCCACCGCGGGCGCCCTGGCTGTGGCCAGCAACAGGTTGATCAGCAAGGCCGATCTGACCGTCGACGGCGCCCCGGCCCGCGACCTGGTGATGCGCTCGACCGACACGGGGGTGACGACGACCGTCCGTTTCGTGGTCCAGGGCTCCAACCTGCATCAGGTGATGGCCGTCGCCGCCGCCGATGTGGCGCTGGAAGGCTCAGACCGCTTCATCAACAGCTTCCGCCTGCTGCCGGTCGCCGCGCCGACAGCGCCGGGGACCATGGCCCCGGTCTCAGACGACTAGCGTCTTCCAATGGACCCTGAGCTTCGATTTGCCGGCATGACGACCTTTGAGCGTTTGCTTGAGGCGGACCTCCTCGAAGCCTTCGACGCTGCGGTTGTGGCCCGCGACCGCACTCGCCTGACCGAAATTCTGGTCGATGTTGGAATGAAGGAAGAGGCTTTCACCACCATCAACACGATTCTGGCCAATCCAGAGCGCTATGGATACCCGCGCTAGCGGCGGCATTTGGCCCCTGTCGATTCAGCGCCCGTATCGATAGGTTCGCGGCGATGAACGCTCCCGTCTCCTCGCCGGACGCCGCCGGCGCCACGCCCGTCATGGCGCAGTATTTCGAAGCCAAGGCCCGTCAGCCCGACGCCCTG
>JANPKF010000711.1:0-1779 GCA_031425895.1 Caulobacteraceae bacterium
GGCCTCGAATGGAAGGAAGACCTGCAGACGGGCGGACGGGCCGCCGTCCTGGGCGGCGTCACCGCCGTCTTCGAGATGCCCAACACCGAGCCGACCACCACCGACCCGGACGCCCTGGCCGACAAGCTGGCCCGAGCCAAAAACCGCATGGACTGCGACCACGCCTTCTACATCGGCGGCACCCATGAGAACGCCGCCTTCCTGGGCGAACTCGAACGCCTCCCCGGCTGCTGCGGGGTCAAGGTGTTCATGGGCGCCAGCACGGGCACCTTGCTCGTCGCCGACGACGAGGGCGTCGAGGCCGTCCTCAAATCCATCAACCGCCGCGCCGCCTTCCATAGCGAGGACGAATACCGCCTGGCCGAGCGCCGATCGCTTGCCCGCACAGGCGACTGGACCAGCCACCCGGAAGTCCGCGACGCCGAGTCCGCCATCCGTTCGACCGAACGTCTGGTCCGGCTGGCGCGAAAGGTCGGCCGGCGCATTCACGTGTTGCACGTCACCACCAAGGAAGAGGTCGCCTTCCTCGCCCACCACAAGGACGTGGCATCCGTCGAGTTCACCCCCCAGCACCTGACCCTGCACGCCCCGGAAGCCTACGAGCGTCTCAAGGGCCTTGCCCAGATGAACCCGCCGATCCGCAGTTCAGACCACGTCGAGGGCCTCTGGAGCGGCATTGCCAGCGGCGTCGCCGACGTCCTCGGCTCCGACCACGCCCCCCATACGCTCGAGGAAAAGGCACGGCCCTATCCCGCCTCGCCCTCCGGCATGCCCGGCGTCCAGACGCTGGTCCCCATCATGCTCAACCACGTCGCGGCCGGCCGCCTCAGCCTCGAACGCTTCGTCGACCTGACCAGCCACGGCCCCCAGCGCGTCTTCGGCATCGCCGGCAAGGGACGCCTGGCCGAGGGCTACGACGCCGACCTGACCATCGTCGATCTCAAGGCCAAACGCGTCCTCAAGCACGCCGACATGGCCACCCGCAGCGGCTGGACGCCGTTTGACGGCATGGAGGTCACCGGCTGGCCGATGGCGACGATCATCCGTGGCCGCGTGGTCATGCGCGAGGACGACGTGGTAGCGCCGGCCCTGGGCGAGCCGGTGCGGTTTCAGGAGACGCTGGGCGCCTAGAACAGGTCTGGCGTGATGTTGCGGCGGCCGTCGAGAACACGGGCGACTTCGATGCCGCCGCTGATTGGCCGGTAGAACAGGATGTAGGGGTAGACCGCGAAGGAGCGCAGACCGGCCGCCAGGTCATCGCGGGCGGGGCCGGCTTTGGGAAACTCCGCCAGCATTGCCGCCGTCTCGTCGAACGATCGCAACAGGGCGTCGGCGGCACGGGGTCGTTCAGTGGCGATCCAGAACCAAATCTCGTCGGCGTCCGCTTCAGCGACCGCGTTCGTAACGACCTTGGCCAAGGTTATTCGGCCGCTTGAGCCGAAGGCGCGCGTTGGCCGGAAACCTGCTCCGCTTCAAACCGGGCGCGGGCGCGCCGGGCCACCTCGGTAAAGCTGCCGGCTTCGCCCGGCCCGCTTTCCAGCCCGATCTCGATATCGCGTTTCAGCCGCGCGTGCTTGGCCAGTCGCTCGTCCAGCATGGCCAAGGCCTCGGCCATGGCATCGGCAGGCGATGCGAAGCGGCCCGAGGCGACAGCCCGCTCAAGCAGGGCTTCCTGATCCGGGGTCAGTGAGGTGCTCATCCCGCAAACATATCAGATTTCGCACCGTGGCGCGATTCCCGTACGCGCCTGTCGAATCCGCGCGCGCCCCCGCGTCTATG
>JANPKF010000712.1:0-13963 GCA_031425895.1 Caulobacteraceae bacterium
CCAATGGACGCCCCGGGGGCCTTGCCGCCCCGACGCGTGGTATAATCGTAGGCCGCTTCGATAAGGCCCGGGATGCCGCCCGGCCTCAGTGCCCGCCGGAACCCTCGGCCCGCTCATGGGCCAGGTGCTTCATGAAGCCCTGCATCTTGACCGTATAGCGCGCCAGGATCTTCGCCCGGCTCTGTTCGTCGGTGTCGGTGTAGTGGCTGACCAGGGCCTTGCCGTTCCACCAGTGCAGGCCGATGCCGGGCGGGCCGGCGACGATCATCGGGCGGTCGTCGGGGCGTTCCAGGTCCATTGGGTCCAGATCGAGGACCACCTGCGGCTGGGTCGAGGGACAGACCCGCACCGTCGTGCCGCCAAAGGCGCTGATGATCGGCCGGTGCACATGGCCGGCCAGGATGGCGACGATGTTGCGGTAGCGCGCGACGATGGGTTCCAGCCGGGCCACCCAGGCCTCGGCCGGGCCGATGGTCATCCATTCGATGCCGGTCTCGATCGGCGGGTGGTGCATGACCAGCAGGGTGGGGCGGTCGGACTCGGCCAGCCGGGCCTCCAGCCAGGCGGCGCGGCTGTCGTCGAAGCCGCCGCCGTGGCGGCCTACTTCCAGCGTGTCGAGCACCAGGATGCGCAGGGGCAGGTTGTCGACGGCGTACTGGTTGAAGCCGCCGGAGAAGGGGGCGTTCGGATAGACCTGGCGGAAGACGTCGCGGTTGTCGTGGTTGCCCATGCAGAACAGGGCCGGCATGGCCAGCTTGTCGAGGATCTTCTTCAGCCGCCTGTAGCTGGGCAGGTCGCCATGGTCGGTCAGGTCGCCGGTGACCAGCACGAGGTCGGGCCGGGGCACGATCTCGTTCAATGTCTTGACCGCCAGGCGCAGGCGCTTGGCGTTGTCCTCGAAGTCCCCGCCGGAGCCGAAGCCCAGGTGCAGGTCGGTGATCTGGGCGATCAGCATGAAGCCCCCTTCGCTGGTCCCTGCGGCCCCAAACGCGGCCCTCCCTTACGCGAGACGCTCACTTCTCTTCGGCCTGGTACACTCCGTCCCAGTCCGTCGCCGGCGGGATGGCGCTGTATCGTGCGATACGTTCGGCGAAGAGTCCCGCCAGTTTTTCGATGCCGAAGACCGAGCCGGTCTCCCGCACCCGGGTCAGGGCGGTTTGCGCCGCCGTCCACTGCTGGCCGCGATAGGCGCCCAGCATCTCGGCGAAGGCGGCCTTCATGGCCTTGAAGTCCGCATCGCCGGCCATCACCGGACGGCCGAGAAGGGCGAAGATGCGCTCCGGCGCCTCGCGCCCGACCACCCGAACCTGGTCGACCTCGAGCTGGGCGAACTCCGGAACTT
The DNA here is from genome assembly GCA_031425895.1 of Caulobacteraceae bacterium. Classification (GTDB taxonomy): domain Bacteria; phylum Pseudomonadota; class Alphaproteobacteria; order Caulobacterales; family Caulobacteraceae; genus Caulobacter. The sequence goes on from JANPKF010000712.1 coordinate 1,343, forward strand.
CCCTGGCCAGGGTCTCGCCCATCAGGATCGGTACGCCATAGACCTTGGTCAGCCCCTCCAGCCGCGAGGCCAGGTTCACCGCATCGCCGATCAGGCTGTAGCTCAGCCGCTGCCTGGACCCCATGTTGCCGACGCAACATCGGCCGGCGTTGAGGCCGATGCCGATGGCGATGTCACCGGGCCAGGGACCGACCAGGCCGCTCTTGCGAGCGTTCATGTCCTTCATGGCGTCGATCATGTCGAGCGCGCCATTGGCCGAGTTTCGGTACTGATCGGGATCGTCCAGCGGCGCGTTCCAGAAGGCCAGCACGGCGTCGCCGATGTATTTGTCGATCGTCGCCTTGCGCGCCAGCAGGGCGTCGGTCAGCGGGGTGAGGAGTTCGATCAGGAAACTGATCAACTCCTGCGGCGCCATCTTTTCGCTGATGCGCGAGAAGCTGCGGATGTCGCTGAACAGGACGGTCATGTCCCGCTCCTCCCCGCCCAGCTCAAGCTGGCCGGGATCGCGGGCGATGCGTTCGACCAGTTCGGGGGAGAGGTAGCGGTCGAAGGCGCGGCGGATGTAGGCCCGAGAGCGCTCCTCGCGATAGAAGCTGAAGCTGGTGACCAGGGTGTAGACCAGCACGACGGTCAGCACCGGCATGGTCGGCTCGAGCAGGGTGGCGCCATAGCGGAAGGCGATCCAGCTGCCGCCGATGGTTCCGATCACTGACAGGGCGGCAATCGCTCCGCTGCGCAGGGCGCCGAGGGCAGGCGACAGGATGGCGAGCCCGACACCGAGGAAGATCAGAAGGTAGAGTTCGGCGCCGAGCGCCCAGTCCGGCCGCAACAGGTATTTGCCGAGGATCATCTGCTCGGCGGCCTGGGCATGGACGATAACCCCGAGCTCGCGCTCGCGCAGAGGCGTGGAGACCAGATCGCGCAGGCCAACGGCGCCGGCCCCGACGAAGACCACCTGACCCCCGAACTTTGCCTTCATTTCCTCAGGGGACAGCGCGCCCTCTAGGATCTTCCAGGCCGGCACAACCCGCTCGGGACGGTCGTCGGTGTAGTGCATCCACACCTCGCCCTCTTCGTTGGTGGGGGCGATAAAGTCACCAACCTTGATCGCCACCATGTTGACTCTGCCGGCGGACGTCTGGCCGCTGGCGTCGGAGGACTTGATCACCACCGAATCCGCGCCCTGGGCGACGCGCAGGGCCTCCAACGACAGGGAGGGGACGATGTGGTCGTTTATACGAGCCAGCAGCGGGGCGTTGCGGATGACGGCGTCGCGGTCGCCGATGATGGAGACGAACCCGGCGCCGGCCGCGTTCTGGGCGATGACCGGCAGGGTGGGGATCGAGCCTCGGAAGCCCGGCAGAACCTCCAGCGGCGGGCTGCCGGCGACCACCACCCCGGCCGCCTCGACCGGGCGGGCGGTGTTGGGATCACGGGTCAGGAAGAAGCCGGCGACGGTCGGCGACTTGGCCATGGTCTGGCCGAACAGCAGGTCGTGGTCGGGCAGGGCGGCGATGTCGGAGTAGTCGCCCTTGGCGGCCGGGTTCTGCCGCAGGATCTCGGCGGCCCGCGCGGGGCTGGTGCGGTCCGGCTCGCTGAAGACCACGTCGAAGGCGATGGCGGCGGCGCCGGCATCGGTCAGGGCCTGGGTCAGGCGGGCGGTGTCGGTGCGCGGCCAGGGCCATTGGCCGAGGCGCCGGATGGTCTCGTCGTCGATATCGACGACCCGCACCCCGGCGTCTTCATAGGGGCGAGGATACAGCCGCTGATAGCTGTCGAAGACCAGATTGCCGAGGGTCGACAGGGCGGCCGGCTGCCAGAACTGGAGGATGGCGATGATCAGGGTCACCACCAGCCCGGGGGCGGCCGAGGTCAGGGTCTGCAGCCAGCCGGCGCTCTGGCCGGCGCGAGGCCGCTTGGCCTTCTTCTCGCTCATTGGCCTGCTCCCCATGAGATGGCGCGGCTCTGTGCGGCGACGGCTTTGGGCGGACTGGCCGGCTCCTTGCGGGTCGGACGGATCGGCGCGTGATAGCTGTGGCAGTCGGCGCAGTCGGCCCCGGCCGCCTGTTTGACCTTGGCCTTGTCTGCCCCGTGGCAGGACTGGCAGGTCGCCAGCCTCGGCAGCAGCAGGTCCTTGGCCGTGCCCGACTTGTCGGCGGCGTGGCAGCTGGCGCAGGCCGGCTGGCCGTCAGGGCCCTTCGAATGCTCGGGGATGTCGTGGTTGAAGGTCCCCTTGCTCAGCCAGGCGTCGGCCAGCCTGACCGGCCCGGCCCGCCAGACCAGAGAGCCGTCGGTCGGGGGCGAGGCGCCGTGACAGCCGAAACAGGTCCCGCCCGGCGAGAACAGGCCCCTGATGCGCGCCGCGGCGCTGGCGGTGACGCCGCTGTAGACCTCCGGATCCCCCGGCCGCCGACGGCCCATGGTCGGCCCACTACGCGAAACGGCGCCGCCGCCGCCCTGGAAGAAGGAGACCAGCCTGCGGGTATCGCCGTGCGGCAGGGCCCCGATCGAGTGGCAGGACCCGCAGGCCGCCTCCATCTTGACCGGCAGGTAGTTGCCCCCCTTCGGCTCTTCCTTGTGACAGCTCTGGCAGTCCAGCGGCGCGCCGTAGCCGCGTCCCGCGCCAAGGCTGATGGCCATCCGCGCCGGGCCGCCGGTGCGCGACAGGTGCAGGTCGTGCGGGAAGACCAGTCCACTGTTCTCGGCCGGCCGGGCGGCCATGGAGATGCGCTGGACCTGGAGCGGTGATGGAGAGACCGTGACCAGCGGCCGCAGGTCCGGATGACGGCCCCAGTCGGCGACATTGGCCAGCTTCGTGTCCTTCAGCCGCCGGTCGAGCCCGGCGTGACAGGCGGTGCAGCTGTGGACCGTCTGCAGGGTCGGCTTGGCGTGATTGGGGTCGGCAAGCGGGTCGCCGACGTGCTCGACGTGGCAGCTGGCGCAGCGCTGCTGCGGCTTGTTGAACACCTTGCGGGCGTAGTCGACGACCTTCTCGTGCCATTGTTCGGGCGCCGGCGTTCCCCAGACCAGACGGTTCAGGCCCGCGTGGTCCGCAACTGTCCGCAACGGCTGATCCGGCGCTCCCCTGGCCTTGAGGCGCGCCTCGGTGGCCTGGAGCTGCGCCGGGGTCTGGCTGGCTGAATGGCAGGTCTGGCAGGCGGTGTCGCGCACGGCGACAAAGGCCTTCTGGTGACAGGCCTGGCAGTCGTTTTCGAGGAAGGCGTGGGTCTTCGAGAGCGGCCCTGACGACCACTGGCTGTCGAGGTCGATCTTCGGATGACTACCCAGCAGGCCATAGACCGCCAGGACCGGCAGGATCAGGCTGAGCACGCCGATCAGCAGGAAGCCTGTCCAGGCGATCCGTCGCTTGCCCAGCACCCGGCCGGGCGGGATCAGGGTCGCCGGCGTGGCGGCGTCGCCCTGACCGGGCGCGGCCTCGACGCGGGTCAGGGTGAGGATAACCTCGCCCTCCTGGCCGGCGCCGATGGTCAGCAGGTGATCGCCGAAACTCAGTTCGGGAGCGTCGGCGACCTTGACCACGGCGCTCCTGGTGAAGCGGCCGTCGACACCGAAGGGCTGTGCCCCGGTCGCCTCGATGCGCAGCCGGCCGAGGCCCTCCTGGCTGAGTGTGGCATGGTGGATGCTGACGGCCAGGTCGGGGACGCGGATCTCGCAATCCGTCCCCCGGCCGATGCGCAGCGGCCCTTCGGCAAAGGTCTTCTTGCGGACGATCTCGCCGCCCGCGGCCCGTTTGGTGATCTGGCGAAGGGTGAAGCTCATGCCCGCCTCACCAGTAGATAAAGACGCTGACGATGTGCGCGGTCAGCGCCATCAGCAGGGCGATGGAGGCGGGAACGTGAACGGCCAGCCAGGCCCCCAGCAGGGTGCGGATCCGCAGGTGGTTGCGGAGTTGAAGCAAGGCGGCGCTCTTGCGGTCGAGCAGGGCCGTGACGTTGCCGATCGCCGCCTTTTCCGTCTCGGTCGCCTTGCGGCTCAGCCCCTTGAGCTTGCCCAGCGCCCGCCGGGTTCCGCAATCCATCGGCCTGGTGCTCAGCCTGCGCAAGAAGCCGCCCCCGACCTTGCTGTTCTCCAGCGACAGCCGCACCGCCGCCGCCTGGCGCTGGTTCAGAGGCTGGGCCGCTTCGTTGAGCTGGCGGTCGAGGCTGCGGATGGTCTCGACCATCTGCTTCTGGGTCGTCTCGCGCCGGTTGTTGCTGAGCGCCTTGGGCAGGCCCGCATAGGCGATGATGCCGTAGATCCCCGACAGCACGACGAGCATCATCAGCGCATAGGCCAGGGTATGAATGTTCCAGCCGAACTGCAGGCCGCTGTGCAGGGTGGCGATGGTGACCAGGGCCAGGCCCAGGTAGACATGGGCCGAGACCCAGGCCTTCAGCGACCAGTCGCCCTTGGTGATCACCCGCTTCCGGATGCCCAGCGCCGTCAGCCAGACGATCAGCAGGGTGGCGATGGTCCCCAGCGTATAGCCATACCAGCTGCCGCCGTTGGGCCGGGGATGCACGTCGGCCAGCACATATCCGACCGCCGCGGCGATGGAGAGCGCCAACCCGATCCAGGCCCAGCGGTAGCCCGCATGGCGCAGGAAGCCGACATGGACCTGGGCGTTCGATCGCTTTCCCTTGCGCGGGGCTTTGGCCATCAGCCCTCGCCCCGCACGCGCGTCACGGTCAGAAAGTCTTCCGGCGACACCCGGATCGCGGCCCCGGTCGGGCAGGCGCGAACGCAGGCCGGCCCGCCATCGATGCCGGCGCACATGTCGCATTTGATGGCGACCTTGGGCTTTTCGCCGTGCTTCTTCTTGGCCTTGGTCTTCCACTCGATATCGGGCTCGCCCGGCCCCGGACCGGCCCCGAACAGGAACCAGCTCAAGAGGCCCGGCTTCTGCGGCGGGGGGCTGTCCATGCGGATCACCCCATAGGGGCAGTTGCGCTGGCAGTTGCCGCAGCCGATGCAGGTCTCGTCGATGAACACCTCGCCGTCTGCCCCGCGCCGGATGGCGTTGGGCGGGCAGTCGGTCATGCAGTAGGGGTGCTCGCAGTGGCGGCAGCTGGTCGGCACGTGGAGGTTGGCGTAGGTGCGGCCGGCCTCGCGGTCGAGGCGCGACAGCCCGTCATGCACGTCGGCGCAGGCCTTCTCGCAGTTGTCGCAGCCGACGCAGAGGGTCTCGTCGATCAGCAGCACGTCGGTAGCCTCGCCGATGCCCTGGTCGACCAGGAAGTCGGCCACCGAGCTGTAGAGGTCGACGACGCCGCTGAAGCGGTCCTTCTGTTCCTCGATGTAGCTGTTGATCTGTTTGCGGGTGCGCATGTCCTCCCGCATCTTGGCTTCGAGCTCGGGCTTGCGCGCCAGCAGCCGCCGGAACAGGTCGCCGTCCAGCCGCACGACCTCCGAACGGATCGCCGCCCGCACCGTCGCCCCTCGCCGGCCGCCGTCGATCAACGCCATCTCGCCGACGTAGCTGCCCGCCGGCACATAGTTGAGGAACACCGTCTTGCCGCCGATCTCCTTTTCGATGGTCATCGAGCCGGAGCGGATGATGAAGACGTCGTAGCCCTCCTCGCCCTCGTTGATAATGGATTGCTCGGCCTTGACCTGGATCAGCTCGGCGCTGGTCAGCACCTCGGCGATATCTTCCTTGGTCAGGCCCGAGCCGAAGATCTGCAGCACCTGGCGCTCGGTGGTGATGCGGTTGACCGTATCCCGCGCCTCCTTGTTCTGGGCCATCAGCCGCAGAGAGGCGGTGCGCGGCATCTCCAGCAGGATGCAGGGTTCGGCCGCCCGGATGGTCGCCCCGCGCCGGCGCCCGGAGATCAGGCCGACCTCGCCGAAGATCGAGCCCTGGCCGATAGGCACGGTCTCGCGCCGGTTCTTCGGATTGACCTCGACCTTCACCGATCCGGCGGCGATGCCGAACATCGAGCTGCCGATGGAATTGCGCTGGAAGATGATCTCGTCGGGCGCACAGACCCGCACCGAGCTATCGAGCAGGAACTCCCGCATCTGCAGGGTCGACAGGCCGCGCAGGATCTCGATCCGGGTGCGCAGGAACTCCAGCCACTCGGCCACCGACTGACCGCCGGGCAGGGCCGACAGCTTGGCCTCGAGGATCGGCTCATCGGCAGGTTTGAGGCCCAGGTTGCCGGTGATGAACTCGATGACGTCGTAGCCCTGGTTCATGCAGTGCTTGATCAGCGGGTAGCCGGCCAGGGCCCCGATGACATAGATGCCTGGAACGGTGGTCTCGAAGGTCGGCGACAGCCGGGGGAAGGCCTCGCGGTCCGCGCCCGTGAAAGCCACCCCCATGGCCTCCACGAACTTGCGCGGCGGGGCCGAGACATGCGGGCGATGACCCGTTCGCAGCGGATCGACTGCTGGCCCTCCGGCGTGTCGATGGTGATGAAGCCCGGGTCGACCCTTGCCGGCGTTGAGCCGGCCAGGATCGTGATCCGCCCCGCCGCCGCGGCATCGGTCAGGGCCTTGACGTTGGCCTCCTTGGCCCGGGCGAAGTCCATCGACTTGTTGAGCAGGGTGACGACGTTGCCCTGGGCCGCATCGGCGATCAGGCCGAGCGCATTCTCGATGCCGGCGTCACCGCCGCCGACCACGGTGATGTGCTCGTCGACGTATTCGGTGGGATCATCGAGGCTGTACTGGACGTGCTTCAGGTCGCTGCCCGGCACGGTCATGACGTTGGGGTTGCCCTGGGTGCCGATGGCCAGCACCACGGTCTCGGCCTTCAGAACCCGGCCGTCGGTCAGGGTGATGGTGAAATCGCCCTTGGCGCCGGTGACCGATGCCGCTTCCGCCCTGTAGGCGACATTGACCTGGTGGCCGGCGGTCTCGCTGTTCCAGCGGCCCAGGATGTCTTCGCGCTTGCCGGCTTCGAAGCCGATGTCCGAGCGCAGAACGAGCTGCGTCGGCGTGGCCATGATGTGCTTGCCGCGCTGGTAGCGGAAGATGGTGTCCGAGAGCCGGTCGGTCTTCTCCAGCAGGACATGACTCATCCCCCGACTGGCGGCGCGCGCGGCGGCGCTGAGGCCGGCCGGGCCCGAGCCCAGGATGGCGACCTTGTAGACTCCCTCCATGCCCCTGCCCCAGGCCTGGCAAAGTGACCAGGCGACCTGTCGGCGACCCCGGTTCGCCGACCCCTGCCTTTACCAGTATCCTGATAACCGGCTAACGTATATCGCGTGTATGGGGAGCGTGGCGGGGGATCATGAGCGCCGAGATCGGCCAATTCGCCCTGATCCTCGCCTTCGTGCTGGCGCTGGTTCAGTCGGTGGTGACGATGTGGGGCGCGCATCGTCGCGATGACGCCCTGATGGGGCTGGGCCGCATGGCCACCCTGCTGCAGCTTCTATTCGTGGTCATCGCCTTCGGGGCCATCGCCTGGGGCTATGCGACGCTCGACTTTTCGGTCGAGCTGGTCGCGCGCCACAGCCATACGACTCAGCCGCTCGCCTACCGCCTGGCCGCCACCTGGGGCAGCCATGAGGGCTCGATGGTGCTGTGGATTCTGATCCTGGCGCTGCACGGCGGGGCGCTCGCCGTCTTCGGTCGTACCCTGCGGGCGACCTTCCTTGCCCGTGTGCTCGGTGTGCAGGGCCTGCTCGGCGCCGCCTTCCTCGGTTTTTCGCTGCTCACTTCAAACCCCTTCACCCGGCTCTTCCCCGCTCCCACTGAAGGGACCGAACTCAATCCGTTGCTGCAGGACCCCGGCCTGATCAGCCATCCGCCGCTGCTCTACCTCGGCTACGTCGGCTTCAGCGTCGCCTTCGCCTTCGCCGTCGCCGCCCTGATCGAGGGGCGGGTCGATGCCGCCTGGGCGCGGTGGGTGCGGCCCTGGGTCCTGTTCGCCTGGACGGCCCTGACCCTCGGCATCGCGCTGGGCAGCCACTGGGCCTACTACGAGCTCGGCTGGGGCGGCTGGTGGTTCTGGGACCCGGTCGAGAACGCCTCCCTCATGCCCTGGCTGATGGGCACGGCCCTGCTGCACAGCGCCCTGGTGCTGGAAAAGCGCGGCGCCCTGATCAGCTGGACGCTGCTGCTCTCCATCCTGACCTTCTCCTTGAGCCTGATCGGCACCTTCCTGGTCCGTTCGGGCATCCTCAACAGCGTCCACGCCTTCGCCGTCGACAGCGCCCGCGGCGCCTATGTCCTGGCCTTCTGCGTCCTGGCCACCGGCACGGCCCTGGCCCTCTACGCCTGGCGAGCTCCGGCCATGCGCACCGGCGCACTGTTCGGGCCGATCTCCAAGGAGGCGGGGATTACGCTCAACAATCTGGTGCTGGTGGTGGCGACGGCGACCGTCTTCCTCGGCACCTTCTATCCGCTGCTCTATCCCCTGATCGCGGGCGGCGCGACGATCACGGTGGGGCCGCCCTTCTTCAATCTGATCTTCCTGCCGCTGTTCGCCATCCTGCTGACTCTCGTCGGCTTTGGCCCGCTGCTGCACTGGAAGCGGGATCAGGTGAAGGCCATCCTCATCCGCCTGCGCTGGCCGCTCGGCCTGTTCGTCATCGCCCTGCTCGCCGGGACCTTCGCCTTCGGCATCGCCAAGACCCTGGCCGCCTTCGGCATCGCGCTCGGCGTCTGGCTGATCGCCGCCGGCGGCCTGCTGCTCGGCCGTCGCTGGGGCCTGGGCGCGAAGACCGCCTCCGCCAGCTGGACGCTGATCCGCACGACCCCGGTCGCGGTCTGGGCGGTCGCGCTGGCTCATGCCGGGCTGGGCGTCACCTGCATCGGTGTCACCGCCATGGGCGGCTTCGAGTCCAGCAAGGTGCTGCGCATGGGTCCCGGCGACCAGGTCGAGTTCGCCGGCCGCACCGTCATCCTCGAGAGCCTGGGTCAGGTCGTCGGCCCCAACTATCAGGCCGACCAGGGCGTCTTCCGCATCATCGGCGGAAGAGGCCCGAGACAGCTGATCTCCGAGCGCCGCTTCTATCCCTCCAGCCAGACCCAGACCATCGAGGCGGCCATCGGACCCTCACTGGTCGGCAACCTCTACATCTCCGTCGGTGAGCGGGACGAGGCCGGCAAGGCCGTCATCCGCCTGTGGAACCACCCCTTCGTCGGCTGGATCTGGGGCGGCTCGATCCTGATGGCGCTTGGCGGCCTGGTCTCGCTCAGCGACCGCCGCCTGCGGCTGGGCGCGCCCCAGTCTTCCAGGAAGCGTGCGTCCCGCAAGACCGGGGAGGCCGCCGCATGAGGCGCCTGGCCTTCATCGTCCCGGTCGTTGTCTTCCTGGGCATCGCCGCTGTCATGGCCATCGGTCTCGGCCGCGATCCGAAGATCCTGCCCTCGATGCTGATCGGCAAGCCGTTGCCGGCCTTCAACCTGCCCGACGTGCGCACGGGCTCTGGCGGCCGGGGCCTGGCCTCCAGCGACTTCCAGGGCAAGCCCGGCCTGATCAACATCTTCGCCAGCTGGTGCGTCTCCTGCCGCATCGAGCACCCCTTCCTGATGCGGCTGAAGGCCGAGGGCGTCTCGATCCACGGCCTGAACTGGAAGGACAAGGGCGACGCCGGGGCCCGCTGGCTGACCCAGTTCGGCGACCCCTACGACCGCGTCGGCTATGACCCGACGGGCCGCACCGGCATCAATCTGGGCGTCACCGGCGCGCCTGAGACCTTCGTCATCGATAAGAGGGGCGTGGTCCGCTACCGCCACGTCGGCCCTGTCGATCCCGAAACCTGGACCACCACCCTCAAGCCCCTGCTCGACAAGCTGGAGGCCGAAGCATGAAACGGATCCTCGCCCTCGTCCTTGCCTTGACCGTCGTCGCGGGCCCGGCCTTCGCCGTCCTGCCCGAAGAGCAACTCAAGGACCCTGTCCTCGAGGCCCGCGCCCGGCATCTGTCCAGGGAACTGCGCTGCGTCGTCTGCCAGAACCAGACCATCGATGACAGCGACGCCCCCCTGGCCGCCGACCTGCGCGCCATCCTGCGCGAGCGGCTGACGGTCGGCGACACCGACGAGCAGGCCAAGGCCTATCTCGTCCAGCGCTACGGCGACTTCGTGCTGCTCACACCGCCGCTCAACCCCGCCACCCTGTTCCTGTGGTTCGGCCCGGCCCTGCTGCTGCTCGGCGGCGCCTTCGGAGTCTGGCGCTACTGGCGCGGACGATCGGTCGCGGCGCCTGCCCCCCTCGACCCGGAAGAACAGGCCAGGCTCAAAGCCCTGCTGAGTGAGACGTCATGATTCTCTGGATGGTCCTCACCCTGCTGGTCGCCCTGGCCGTTGTCGGCCTCGTCATCCCCCTGGCCCGGCCGCGCAAGGCGATCGACGCCGCCGCCACCCCGACCGGTATCCTCGCCGACCAGCTCGGCGAGCTCGACGCCCAGGCCGCCGCTGGAACCGTCACCGCCGACGAGGCGGCCCGCCTCAAGCTGGAGATCGAGCGCCGCATGCTGGCCGAGGCCAAGGGCCCTGACGCCCCCGCCCGGCCGCTGAGCGAAAAGTCCCTGCTGCGGCTCGCCTTCGGCCTTGCCGTCGTCGTCGCCATCGGGGCCACTGGCCTCTATGCGGTGATGGGCAAGCCCGAAATCGCCTCGGCCAACGCCGCCGCCGCCAAGGCGCCCGACGGCGCGGCCGCGCCGCCGTCCGACCATCCGGGCGGCGATATCCCCGCCATGATCGCCCAGCTGCAGGCCCAGGTCGCCCGCAATCCGAACGATGCCGAAGGCTGGCGCATGCTCGGCTGGTCCTACTTCCAGACCGGCCAGTTCAGCGAGTCGGCTGAGGCCTACGACAAGGCGGCGACCAATGCGCCGAACAACCCCGAACACCGCTCGGCCCAGGGCGAGTCCCTGGTCCAGGCCGCCGGCGGCCAGATGACGCCGGCCGCCTCCGCGGCCTTCCGGCAAGCCCTCAAGCTCGATCCGAACGATCCCCGCGCTCGCTACTTCCTGGCCGTCGAGAAGGACCAGGCCGGAGACCAGGACGGGGCCATGGCCGACTGGATCGCGCTGATCAATGCCGCTCCCCAGGGCGCGCCCTGGGTCGGCGAGGTCCGCCGCTTCGTCGAAGACCTGGCCCGCGAACGCGGCGTGGACCTGACGGGCAAGCTGAAGCCCGTGAGCGGCGCCGCTCCGCGCGGCCCCAGCGCTGACGATATCGCCGCCGCCCAGAAGATGACTCCGGACGACCAGCAGCAGATGATCCGCGGAATGGTCGAGGGCCTCGAAGGCCGCCTTCAGGAACAGCCGCGAGACGCTGAAGGCTGGATCCGCCTGATGCGGGCCCGCATGGTGCTGGGCGAACCGACGGCGGCGGCGAAAGCTTTGAAGCAGGGCAGGGCGGCATTCGTCGACTCCCCGTCCGATCAGGCGCGACTCAGCGAGGCGGCGCGGGGACTGAAGGTGCCGGGGGCGTAGAAGGCGGCGCTGCAGTTTCTAACTCTCCGCCCCGAGGCGGAGAGCGATATCGCTCTGCCCCTGCGAACCGGCTATTCTAAGCCCCATGAGCGCCGCCCAGCCCCTTCACCCGAACACCGACCCTGACCTCGCCAACCTCGGCCTGCCCGGCTGGATCTATCACGACGCCGATTTCTTCGAGGCCGAGAAGGCGGCGGTGTTCCGCACGTCGTGGCAGGTCGTCTGCCATCTGTCGGACATCCCCGAGCAGGGCGACTTCCACACCCTCGACTTCCTTGGCGAGAGCCTGGTCGTGGTGCGCGGCGATGACGACAAGGTCCGCGCCTTCCACAATGTCTGCCGTCACCGCGCCTCGCGGGTGGTTGATGGGCCGAGCGGCAACTGCGGCGTCCGCATGACCTGCCCCTACCACGCCTGGAGCTACGACCTGCGCGGCCGCCTCGCCGGGGTGCCGCATGCCAAGGCCTTCGGCGACTTCGACCGGGCGGCCCATAACCTCGTGCCGGTCGAACACGAGATCTGCCTGGGCTTCGTCTTCGTGCGGCTGCAAGCCGGCCTGCCGACCGTGCGCGAGATGCTCGGCGACTACTATTTCGAGCTTGAGCACTACCGCATTGAAGAGCTGCAGCCGCTGGGCCGCGTCACCCTGCGCGAGCGGCACGTCAACTGGAAGAACGTCTCCGACAACTATTCGGACAGCCTGCACATAACCGTCGCCCACCCGGGCCTGACCCGGCTGTTCGGCGTCGGCTATGGCCTAGAGGCCGGTCCTTGGTGCGACAAGATGTGGGGCGCCCTGCGCTCCAGCCCGTCGGACAGCTGGTCAGAGCGCGCCTACCAGCGCTTCCTGCCCGACGTCGACCACCTGCCGGCCGATCGCAAGCGGCTGTGGACCTATTTCAAGCTCTGGCCGAACGTCGCCTTCGACGTCTATCCCGATCAGATCGACTTCATGCAGTTCCTGCCCGTCTCGCCGACCAGGACGATGCTGCGCGAGATCGCCTATGTCCTGCCCGACGAGCGGCGGGAGATGAAGGCGGCGCGCTACCTCAACTGGCGGATCAACCGCATCGTCAACATCGAGGACAAGGCGCTGATCGAGCGGGTGCAGGCCGGCATGGCCTCGTCCAGCTACGCCATGGGGCCGCTCAGCGAGAACGAGGTGGCGCTGAAGAGCTTCGCCCGGCGGATGCGGACGTTGATCCCGGAATCGAAGCTGGGTAGCC
>JANPKF010000713.1:0-2802 GCA_031425895.1 Caulobacteraceae bacterium
TTACCGCGCTTGATCAGCAGCACCTCATCGCCGCGCAGACAGACCACGCCGACGGTGGGAACCGGTCTTTGATCGTTCAACGGAAAGGCCTCTGCAGGTCGACGGTGGAACTGACGCCCAGCTTGTCGAGGTTGGTCGCCAGCCAGTCCTCGGCGGCGGCCCGCCCGCGCGCCCTCAGATCGCTGAGGAAGGACCAGTCGGTGTTGAATTTGGAGGCCATGGTCAGGTCGTCAAGCCGTCCATCGGCGGTGATGGCGTGGACCAGCATGCGCCGGTAGCGACCCTTCGCCTGATCCTTCAGCAATCCCTCGTCCAGCAGTTTCTGCACAAAGCCGATGGCGCGCAGTTCCGCCACCAGGGAGGCGTTGAAGGTGATCTCGTTCAGGCGGTCGAGAATCTCCGAGGGCGTCTTGGGAATGGCATCCCGCTCGAAGGGGTTCAGGCTGACGATCAGGATGTCGTCCGGCGTGTCGGCATAGAACAGCGGCCAGAGGGGTGGATTGGCCAGATAGCCACCGTCCCAGTAGGGCTCGCCGTCGATCTCGACGGCATGGAACAGCTGCGGCAGGCAGGCCGAGGCCATGACATGCCGGGAGGTAAGCTCTTCCCGCTTGAAGACCTTCGATTCGCTGGTTCTGACCGCGGTGGCCGAGACGAACACCGGCAGGGTTGATCGTTCGCGCACCGCTTCGAAGTTCACGCAAGCCTCAAGCACGTCGTGCAGCGGATTGAGATTGAAAGGGTTGAAATTGTAGGGGCTCATCGAGCCCGCTACGCCCTGCATCCAGTTGAAGGCCGGCGTGTTGCGCATCCAGTCGGGATTGAAGGCGGCGGTCCAGACACCGAGGTCGCCGAAAATGCCCCGGTTGCTGTCGGCCACTCCGCGCCAGAACGTCTCCAGCTTGCGAATCGCGCCGGGCTTGCCGTCCTCGATCAGGCCAGCGACGAGGACAACGGCATTCATCGCACCGGCCGAGGCGCCGGTCAGGGCGCCGATCTCGAGACCGTCTTCCTCAAGCAGCCGCTCGATCACGCCCCATTCGAAGGCGCCGTGCGATCCACCGCCCTGAAGCGCCAGGCTGATCGAACGAGCCACGGGCCTCAGCCCGCCGTCCAGCCGCCGTCGATGGACAGGTGGGCGCCGTTGACCCCGCCCCCGGCGGCGCTGGCCAGATACAGCACCATGCCGTTCAGCTGCTCGAAGCTGATGAACTGCTTGCTCGGCTGGGCGGCGAGGATCACATCGCGCACGACCGCCTCTTCCGTCATGCCGCGCGCCTTGGCGGTGTCCTTGATCTGGCCGTCGACCAGAGGGGTGTGGACGTAGCCAGGACAGATGGCGTTGCAGGTGATGCCGGCCTCGGCGATCTCCAGGGCCACCGTCTTGGTCAGGCCCAGAACCCCGTGCTTGGCCGCCACATACGCGCCCTTGAACGGGCTGGCGACCAGGCCGTGGGCCGAGGCGATATTGATGATCCGCCCGTGCTTCTGACCCTTCATGATCGGCAGGGCGGCGCGGATCGAGTGGAAGTTGGACGTCAGGTTGATGGCGATGATCTGGTCCCACTTCTCGGGCGGGAACTGATCGATCGGCGAGACGAACTGGATGCCGGCGTTGTTGACCAGGATATCGAGGCGGCCGAACTCGCTGTGAGCAAAGGCGACCATGTCGGCGATCTGATCACCCTTGGTCATGTCCGCGCCGTGGTAGCGCACGCGGACACCGGTCGCCGCTTCGAGGGTCGCGCGGGTCTGCTCAATGGCGGCGGCGTCGCCGAGACCATTGAGGACCACATCAACGCCGGCTTCGGCCAGGGCCTGAGCAATGGCGTGACCGATGCCACTGGTCGAGCCGGTGACAATGGCCGCCTGTCCCTTCAGCCCGTAGTCCATGGAAGCACTCCAACGTCTCTTGATTTTGTGCGCCGCAACATAGGCCTTCGCGGCGCGTCATACGAGCGCCTATAATTCATCCCCTGATGAATTACGAGCAGGCGATCGCTTGACCCGTCAGTCGCGGTCCTGGCTAGTCACTGCCCCGACGGGCACCAAGGGCAGATTCAGGCCTGTTCAGCCTTGGCCGCTCGGGTCTGAGCTACCGGCGGCGGCTGGGGACGCGAGAAAACCCATTCGGCCTCGTTCGAAAGACCGGCCTTGAAGGCATAGCCGCCGGTATCGAAAGCCTTCAGGTCACCGGCCTTTTCGATGCGTTGATCAATGGCGAACCGGGCCATCAGGCCCCGGGCCTGTTTGGCGAAGAAGCTGAGCTGGCGGGTTTCGCCGTCCTTTTCCTCGAGGAACCGACAGGTGACCACCGGCAGCTTCAGGGCGGCGGCGTCGACCGCGCCGAAATACTCCTGACTGGCCAGGTTGATCAGCGTCGGGTCGGCGTGACCCCTGGCGTCCTCGTTGAGCTGGCGCGCGACCTTGTCGCCCCAGAAGTCGTAGAGGTTCGAACCCCGCTTCGTTTTCAGCCGCGTGCCCATCTCCAGCCGGTGCGGCTGGATGGCGTCGGCGGGGCGCAGCAGCCCATAGAGACCTGACAGGATGCGCAGGTGATCCTGGGCCCAGGCGAAGGCGGCCTTGTCGAGGTTGCGGGCCTTCAGCCCGGTGTAGACATCGCCATTGAAGGCGACGGCGGCCTGCAACCCGTCTTCGGCCAGCGGATCGAGGGCCTGGAAGCGTTCGTGGTTGAGATTGGCCAGAGCGTCCGACAGGTGCATCAGCCGCTTGAGCTGCCGCGAGCTCTGGGCCCTGGCGACCTTGGCCAGTTCGACCGTGTCGGTCTTCAGCCTGGGCTCG
>JANPKF010000714.1:0-3728 GCA_031425895.1 Caulobacteraceae bacterium
ACGACGGCCTCAACGAGATCCGCCAGACGGGGGTTCGCGCCGCCGACCTGGTGCGCAAGCTGCTGGCCTTCTCGCGCAAGCAGACGGTGCAGCGCGAGGTGCTGGAGCTGGGCGAGCTGATCAGCGAGTTCGAGGTGCTGCTGCGCCGGCTGCTGCGCGAGGACGTCAAGCTGGTCACCGAGTACGGGCGCAACCTCCCCCTGGTGCGGGCCGACAAGAGCCAGCTGGAGACGGCGGTGATGAACCTGGCCGTCAACGCCCGCGACGCCGTGCGCGCGGCGGGCAGCGGCGGCGTGGTGCGCATCCGTACGGCGCGGGTGACGCATGTCGAGGCGGCGAACCTCGGCTACAAGGGCCTGCCGATGGGCGACATGGCCCTGATCGAGGTCAGCGACGATGGTCCCGGCATTCCGCCCGAGGTCGTCGGCAAGATCTTCGATCCCTTCTTCACCACCAAGCCGGTGGGCGAGGGCACGGGCCTGGGCCTGGCCACCGTCTACGGCATCGTCAAGCAGTCGGACGGCTGGATCCACGTCGAGAGCGAGCCGGGGCAGGGGGCGGTGTTCCGCATCTTCCTGCCGGTGCATACGCCGGTGGCCGGGGCCTTGCCGGTCGCCGAGGTCGTCAAGCCGGCCCGCCAGCCGGCCCGCGACCTGTCAGGCGTCGGCCGCATCCTGTTCGTCGAGGACGAGGACGCCGTGCGCGGGGTGGCGGCGCGGCTGCTGCGGGCGCGGGGCTATGAGGTGATCGAGGCCTGTGACGGCGAGGAGGCCCTGGAGCTGTGCATCGAGCACGCCGGGACCATCGACCTGTTGATCAGCGATGTGATCATGCCGGGCATGGACGGGCCGACCCTGCTCAAGAAGGCGCGGAGCTATCTGGGCGATGCGCCGGTGATGTTCATCAGCGGCTATGCCGAGGCCGAGTTCAGCGACCTGCTGGAAGGCGAGGAGGGCGTGTCCTTCCTGCCCAAGCCGATCGACATCAAGACGCTGGCCGAGCGGGTGAAGCAGCAGATCGCGGCCTAGTTTTTCGGAGAGGGGTGGCGGGCGCATGATGCGGGCGCTCCGCCGTCTCTGCCGATCCAGAGGCCGTTTGGCGAGGCCAACCTAGACCGTCAGGCAGGCGCGGGGTACGCGACCGGCCGCCGCGCGACAGGCCGTCGCGCCGGCGCCTGTAAACTTCGGCCGCCGGGCGATTCAGCGGCTTAGTTTCGCCTCACCGACCAGTGATCCTGCAAAGTCGCTGGCGATGAGACGCGGTGACGCCTAAAGGAAGTCCGTGAACGACTATATTGAACTCGAAGGCGCCGATGGCGTCCCGCTGCGCTTCCGGCTCAACAGCGATCTGGCCGACCTGCCTGCCATGGCGGGGAACTTCGTCTGCGTTCGTCGCAAGGACGGAGCGCTGGATGTCATCTGCGCCGGCGCGGCCGGCAGCCTGCAATCGGCCGCCAAGGCCTGGAAGGCCGCCAAGGACAAGGGCGCCGAGGCGCTTTACGTCCGCCTCAACGTCGCCGGGGCTACCCGCACCCAGGAGCTGGAAAGCCTGGTCGAACGCTATCACCCCCCGCAGGTGATCAGCGAGGGGCCGTCGGCCTGACGCTTCGGCGCTCAGCCAAAGCCGCCCGCATTACTCCGATTTAACGCCAGCCCCGTTGCCGCAAGGCAATCGGGGGCATAACCCTTGGCCCCAGCCATATTCGCCGCTCGATGCGGCCTGGGGAGCTACCTTCCATGATGAACCGCCGCGAACTCTTCGCCTCCGCCACCGCGCTGGCCGCCATGGCCGCCGTGCCGCGCCTGGCGAACGCCGCCGCCCCGACGGGCGAGGCGGCCAGGATGTACGCCATGTTCGACCGGGCGATGGACCAGGCCATGCGCCGCTCGCCGGAGCTGCCGACCTATCTGGGCATCGATACCGGGGCGATGGCCTGGAGCAAGAGCCTGCTCAGCGATAACTCGCGGACTTCCCTGGCCGAGGGCCGGGCCGCCAACACCAAGGATCTGGCCGAGCTCCGGGCCATCGACCGCAAGGCGCTGACCGGCATGGACGCGGTCAACTATGACACCGTCGATTTCGTGCTGTCGGTGCAGGACGAGGGCAACTCGAAGTTCGCCTACAACAACGGCGGTTCGGGCGCGCCCTACGTGCTCAGCCAGCTGACCGGCAGCTATCAGCAGGTCCCCGACTTCCTCGACACCGCCCACAGCATCGTGACCAGGGACGACGCAGACGCCTACCTGTCGCGGATGGAGTGTTTCGCCCGCAACCTCGACAACGAGGCCGAGACGGCGCGCCATGACGCCGGCATCGGGGTGATCCCGCCGGACTTCGTGATCGCCAAGGCCATCACCCAGATGAAGTCGTTCCTGGCCACCAAGACGGTGGAGACGACGCTGGTGTCGTCGCTGACCCGGCGGGTGGGCGAGAAGAAGATCGAGGGCGACTACGCCCGGGTCTCCGCCGCCCTCTATGACGAGCGGGTCAAGCCGGCGCTGGAGCGGCAACTGGCGCTGCTGGAAAGCTGGCAGGGCAAGGCGGTGCATGACGCCGGCGTCAAGCGCCTGCCCAAGGGCGACGAGTACTACGCCGTCAGCCTGAAGAACTACACGACCAGCGGTATCACGCCGCAGGAGGTCCACAAGATCGGCCTCGACATGGTGGGGAGCCTGGGCGCCAAGGCCGACAAGCTGATGAAGAAGGCCGGCTACAGCAAGGGCACGGTGGGCGAGCGCTACGCCGCCATGATCGCCGACCCCAAGCAGCACTGGCCCAACACCGACGAGGGCAAGGAAGCCCTGCTGGTCAGCCTGAACGAGCAGGTCAAGGCGATCACGCCCAAGCTGCCCAAGTACTTCGGCCAGCTGCCCAAGGCCCCGGTGGAGATCCGGCGGGTGCCCAAGGCCATCGAGGCCGGCGCGCCGGGCGGCTACTACAACTCGCCCTCGCTGGACGGGAAGCGGCCGGGCATCTACTGGATCAACCTGCGTGACAGCGGCGAGCAGCCCAAGTTCCTGCTGCCGACCCTGACCTATCACGAGGCGATTCCGGGCCACCACCTGCAGCTGGCGCTGAACAACGAGGCCGGCGACCTGCCGCTGATCCGCAAGGTGATCGGCTTCTCCGGCTACAGCGAGGGTTGGGCCCTCTACGCCGAAGAGCTGGCCGTCGAGATGGGCATGTACAAGGGCGACCCCGTCGGCGAGGTCGGCATGATCCACGACGCCATGTTCCGCGCCGTGCGTCTCGTGGTCGACAGCGGCATGCACTTCTATGGCTGGAGCCGCGAGCAGGCGGTCAAGTACATGGTCGACAACGTCGGCGACCAGGAGAGCGCGGCGATCACCGAGATCGAGCGTTACTGCGTGTGGCCGGGCCAGGCCTGCAGCTACATGGTCGGCAAGATCACCTTCCTGGAACAGCGGGCCCGGGCGAAGAAGGCGCTGGGGGCCAAGTTCGACATCCGCAAGTTCCACGACGCGGTGCTGCTGTCGGGCGGCACGCCGCTGAAGGTGCTGGAGAATGTGGTCGGGGATTACATCGCGGCGACGAAGGGCGGGAAGTAATCCTCCAGACCGTCATCCCGGACAGCCCGAAGGGCTGATCCGGGACCCAGGGGCCGCCGGCGCGTTGTCGGCGGCCTTGTCGTTTGTGCACACAGCCCCTGGGTCCCGGCTCTCCCCAGCGCAGCGGCCCGGATGACGGGGAGGTCAGAGACACCAGCC
>JANPKF010000715.1:0-3849 GCA_031425895.1 Caulobacteraceae bacterium
AGCGCGGGTTGCCTCGATAGAGCAAGATCCCTTGCGGCTGAATTACTACTACGCCCGGCTGCGGGACTTTCTGCCATTCGATCAGCCCGTGAAATTTCGCCGGGAGAATCTCTACCGAGAATCTCCCCTGAACGCCTTGGAGCGGCAAAGGGTTGGACCCCATTTGCAGGGCAGCTCCGTCCGCGCGTTATCGGAGGAAGATTTCGCGGCGATCGTTCTCGATGGCCTCCAAGAGACTCTATCGCCAGAGAATGCCCGTCGGTTGAACCTTGATCTAGGCGACCTGCCGACTCAGGATTTTCCGGCTCTAGGAGGCATTTCTGAGCCCGACTTCGGTTGGGATCCAGGAAATCGTGTCGTCGCTCAGGTACTCGTCAATCGAAAGCTCAGAGACGCAGCGTTTCGGAGATCCGTCGTCGACGCCTACGACAATACCTGCGCGGTCAGCGGCCTACGTATTGTCAATGGAGGCGGGCGAGCGGAAGTCCAGGCGGCTCATATCTGGCCGGTCGGTGAAGGCGGACCCGACGTAGTCCAGAACGGTATCGCCCTATCGGCAACGGCCCACTGGCTGTTCGATAGGCACATGATTTCCTTGACCGACAACTACGAACTACTCGTCTCACACAACAAGGTGCCGAGTGAACTGAGGCGGCTATTTGCGGATCAGATGGAGCGAATTCGACTTCCGAGCGATGAGCGGATGTGGCCGAATATCCCGTATGTGAGGCTTCATCGGGAAAGGTACGTCGCAGGTTAGCAACTCCCGCCCCTCGGGGCACAAGCACCTTGATCGCCGCCGGCTGGACGATGAAGTGGCCCGGGGTTTCGGTGATGGCGGTGGTAACGCCTCAGTGCGCCCCGGGGAACGTCCGGCCCGGTCTCTCCCGCGGCCCGCAGCAATCCACCTCAGGGATCGCCCACCAGGCTCTGGCAAGCCCGCCAGCTGGCCAGGCCGAGCCATGGGAAGACGACGATCAGCGCCAGGAAGCCGGTCGCGGCGGACAGCAGCAGCAGGACGGTGATGATCACTGCCCACAGCAGCAGCGGGAAGAGATTGGCGTTGACGGCGCGCACGCTCGTCGCCACGGCCGCGAAGACGTTGGCGTTCGGGTTCAGCAGCATCGGCGCCGAGACGACCACCAGGGCGAAGGTGACGAAGGCCAGGACGCCGCCGATCACCGTTCCGGTCACCAGCATGGTGCGACCCTCGCTGGAGCCAACAGCGAAGTCGACGAGGGCGCGGGTGTCGCTGTGGATCTGATAGGTCGAGAGGCCGTAGACGATCTGTGCGATCTGGCCCCACAGGAAAAAGATCATCACCAGAAGCAGGCTGAGATAGGCGACATCCTGGCGGAAGGCGGAGCGGACGAACAGGATCTGGCCGAGGCCGGGGCGTTCTCCCAGGCCGATCCGGCGGCCGGCCTCATAGGGCCCCATGGCCAGAACGGGCGCAATGATGACGAACCCCGCCGTCAGCACCATGACCGGCAGGGCGCCATTGGTGATGTAGAGGCCATAGCAGAGGGCGAAGCTGGCGACCGCGATGCCGAGACCGTAGAGAAGCAGGGGTCCCGGCGCCTTCATCAGGTCCCGCCAGCCCCCGGCAAGCCAGCCAAAGGGCGCCAGCAGACTGATCGTCCGTACGGGCGGCAGGCCCATGGTCCCGTCCATAAAACCCCCTGGCCGCATCCCTGAATGACGTGGTCCGGGCAGGATGTCGCCGATCCCCACGCGTGGCAAGCGTCACCCAAAGGGGGATGATCCGGCGGTGGACCAGCGCCCTAAACAGAAGGCCCCGGGGTTGCCCCGGGGCCTTTGCCATCACGCCGCCAGCTTGCCGGCCAGGGCCGTGAACTCGGTCGGCATGGCCAGGATGATGGTGCTGTTATGCTCCACGCCGATTTCGGTCAGGGTTTGCAGGCGGCGCAGTTCCAGCGCCGCGGGGACCGAGGAGATGGCGCGGGCGGCCTCGACCAGGGTCTCGGCGGCGGCGCGTTCGCCCTGGGCCTTGATGAGCCGGGCCTTGGCCTCGCGGGTGGCCTCGGCCTCGCGGGCCAAGGCGCGTTGCATCTGTTCCGGGATGTCGAGGTCCTGCATTTCGACGGCGTCGATGTGCAGGCCCCAGCCATGGGCCGGGGGCTCGAGAAGGTCCTTGAGCAGGGCGTTCACCTGGATGCGGTTCTTCAGCAGGTTGTCGAGGTCATGCTGGCCGATGACATCGCGCAGGGCGGTCTCGGCGGCCTTGATCACAGCCTGGTCGCGGTAGCGGACGGCGTTCACGGCCACCGACGGATCGGCGACCTTGTACCAGATCACCGCGTTGACCCGCACCGGCACGCCGTCACGGCTGACGGTCTCCTGGGTGTCGAGCGTCTGGGTGATGACGCGGATATCGATGCGGACCGAGCGCTCGATGAAGGGGATCAGCCAGTAGAGGCCGGGTCCCCGGGTCTCGCGCAATCGACCCAGTCGATAGACGACGGCGCGTTCGTATTCCTGATTGATGCGAAGGCCGAGAATGGAAATGAAGGCCGCAAAGGCGGCCAAGAGCAGAACGCCGGAGAAGACTCCGGCCGTGATCGAATCCACGAGGGATGCGCTCCATTGAGGGCGTCGCTCACAGTCGGGCGACGGCGTTATTCTACACCCGGTGAATTCTCAGGGTGAGGGCTTCACGGGGATTTGTTGCGGCGCACAATGACCTTGCGGCCAGTCGGGCCTGTACCGCAACGGGGACGATTGCCGAGGGCGCCGACAGGGCCCTACGGCACGAACACCTCGATCGCGGCCGGGCGGACGATGAAGTGGGCCGGGGTCTGGGTGACGATGTCGCCGTCGACGTTGATCGGGCGAGGGGTTCGGGTCTGGACGTCGAACTCGACGCATTTCGAGGTCTGGACCTCGGCCCAGAGGCCGTGCCGACCACTGCGGAAGGCGCCGAACAGGAAGGCCAGTTTCCAGACGGCGCCGGGGTCCAGGCTGTAGAGGTCCAGATGGCCGTCGATGATGCTGGCATGCTCATGGATGATCGAGCCGCCGCCGTAGTGGCGCCCGTTGCCGATGGCGATCTGCAGGCTGCGGACGGCGACGGTTTCCTGGCGATTGATGATGCGGGCGGAGAACGGGCGGGCGGTGAACAGCACCTGCAGGGCGCTGAAGGCATAGGCCAGCCGTCCCCAGCGTCGCTTGCTCTCCGACGAGAGGCCGCGGGCAAGGTCGGCGCTAAGGCCCATGCTGGCGACGTTGAAGAAGGCGCGTCCGTTCACCTCGCCCATGTCGATGCGCTCGGTCCTTCCCCGCAGGATGACCTCGGCCGCGGCGGCTGGATCCAGGGGCAGGCCCAGGGTGCGGGCCAGGTCGTTGGCGGTGCCCAGAGGAAGGATCCCCATCGGCAGGCCGGCCTGGAACAGGCCCGCCGCCGCCGACGCGATGGTGCCGTCGCCGCCGCAGACAATGACAAGGTCGGTCCCGGCCGCGCGGCGCACGATGTCAGGGGAAACCTCGGCCGGTGAGGTGAACTGCTCGACGGTGACGTCGAGCCCGCCGGCGGCAAGGCGCGGAACCAGGTCCAGCGCCTCCGGACCCCGACGAGCGTTCGGGTTGACCAGCATGAGGGCGCGGCGCCGCGCCCCGTGAGGCGGAAGGGCGTCGGTCATTCCTCACCCCACATGCGCAGGAGATTGCCGATGGTCTTGTCCAGCAGCAGGGCGGACTCCTCGCCGCCGGCGGCGCGGCGCACCTGTTCGAGGTCGAAGAGAAGTTCGCGCTGGTCGGCGCGGCGGATCACGCTCTGCACCCAGCCGACGCAAGCCAGCCTGACGCCCCGGGTGACGGGCGTGACCCGGT
>JANPKF010000716.1:0-1902 GCA_031425895.1 Caulobacteraceae bacterium
GCAGGTGCCGGGCGAATGGTAGGACTTGGCCTCCGATTCCAGCAGCTCGGCGCGGCCCACCTTGCCCTCGGCATAAAGCTGGCGGACCTTGGCCTTCTCGTCATTCGAGATGCCGGTGGGCATCGGGCCGGCGGGGACGAAGACGGCCGGCAGGTGCCCGAAGGTCAGCGCGCCGATCATCAGGCCGGGGACGATCTTGTCGCAGATGCCCAGCATCAGGGCCGCGTCGAAGGCGTCGTGGGTCAGCGCCACAGCCGTCGCCATGGCGATCACGTCGCGGGAGAACAGCGACAGCTCCATGCCCGGGCGGCCTTGCGTGACCCCGTCGCACATGGCGGGCACGCCGCCGGCGAACTGGGCCGTGGCGCCGGCCTTGCGGGCGGCGGCCTTGATGATCCGGGGGTAGTCCTCCAGCGGCTGATGGGCCGACAGCATGTCGTTGTAGGCCGAGACGATGCCGATGTTGGGGGCCTTGGGGTCCAGCGCCCGCAGACGGTCCTCGCCCGGCGAGGCGGCGAAGGCGTGGGCCCAATTGGCGCAGGACAGCTTGCCCCGGCCGGGACCTTCGGCGCGCATGGCCTCGATGCGGGCCAGGTATCTGGCGCGGGACTCGCGGCTGCGCTCGATGATGGTCGCTGTGACTTCGGCGACGACAGGGTGGAGCGGCGTGGGATCAGACATGCAAACGCTCCGGGCAGTGGAAGGAAGACAGAGGGGACACGTTGAAATCTTCGATTTCAATGTGTCCCAGTTTGGGTTTGATCGCCGCCATCTCAGGCCGACCAGAGGAGGCGGAGGTCGCCTCGCGCGGCGGCGCGGATCAGGTGGTGGACGGGCTCGTCGCCGTCGCGCTCGAGGATGGAACGCTTGGACTGGCCCGAGGTCAGGATGAGGATCAGCCCTGCATGGATCAGGGCCGGCAGGGTCAGGGTGACACGGTCCTGCGCCGGGGCGGGCTCTCCCGCCGGGGCGTGCAACACCAGCCGGGCGCCGGCCGGGTCGAGGCCCTGTTCCAGCACCGGGTTGCCGGGGAACAGCGAGCAGATATGGCCGTCCGTACCCATACCCAGCAGGACGGCGTCGAACGGCTCCAGCGGGGCGACCTTGAGGTCGGCGACCCAGGCGCCGTGGACCGGGTCTGTCTCCTCACCCTTGAGGCAGACGAACCGGGCGGCGGCGGCGCGGCCCTGCAGCAGGCGCTCGCGGACGAGGCGGGCGTTGGACTCGGGCGAGGCCGGGTCGACCCAGCGCTCGTCCGACAGGGTGATGGCGACGTGGGACCAGTCGAGGTCGGCGTCCTTGAGACGGTCGTAGACCGGCCCCGGGGTCGAGCCGCCGGTGACGCAGAGGTGGGCCGCGCCCCGTTCGATCAGGGCGGACTGCAGACGCCAGGCGATGGCGGTGCAGGCGGCGTCGGCCGCCGCATCGGCGCTGTCGAACACCTCGACGGCGGGCAGATCAGTCATTCCAGGCGCGGCCCGACCGCTCGATGAGACCAGAGGCCCCGGCCGGTCCCCAGCTTCCGGCCGGATAGGGTTTGGGCTGCACGCCGGCCGCCGCCCAGGCCTCGGCGACGCCATCGACGAAGCGCCAGGCCTCCTCGACCTCGTCGCGGCGCACGAACAGGGTGGGATCGCCGCGGATGACGTCGAGCAGCAGCCGCTCATAGGCGATCCGCCGCCGGCCGCCCTCCTCGCCCAGCGCCTTGGCCAGGCTCAGGGACAGCGGCAGCGGTTGCAGGCGCATGTGCTCGCCGTTGAGGCCCGGGCGCTTGTTCATGATCGTGAGGGAAATGTCCTCGTGCGGCTGGAGTTCAATCACAAGGCGGTTGGCCTGGATATCGCGGTCGCCGTAGGGGCCGAAGATGGAGTGGGGCACGGCCTTGAACTGGATGACGATCTC
>JANPKF010000717.1:0-1857 GCA_031425895.1 Caulobacteraceae bacterium
CGGGGGTCACGCCAACGGCGCCGATCCCAAGGCCAACGCCAGGCGCTGGGCCATGCACTATGTCTATCTTTCACGCCAACTCATGGACTGATCAGTGAAGCGTCTTTTCCTTTCTGCCGCGGTGGCCGCCTTGACACTTTCCAGCACTCCCCCCGTTCAGGCCCAGCAAGCGCCCGGCGGTCCGTCAGCCACCCAGGCCGATCCCTTCCTGTGGCTGGAAGAGGTCGAGGGTGAGAAGGCGCTTGGCTGGGCCCGTGAACAGAACGCCCGCACCCTGCCCGTGCTGCAGGGTGATCCGCGCTACCAGGGCCTGTTCGACAACGCCCCGAAGATCGTCACCGCCCAGGACCGCATTCCGATCGCCGGCTTCGCGGGCCTGGGCGACACGCAGCTGCGCAACTACTGGCAGGACAAGGACCATGTGCGCGGCATCTGGCGGCGCACGACGATGGACAGCTACCGCACGGCGACGCCGGAATGGGAGACCATTCTCGACCTCGACGCCCTGTCCAGGGCCGAGGGCAAGAACTGGGTCTGGAAGGGCTCCAACTGCCTGCCCCCCGATGACCGCTACTGTCTGGTCTCGCTGTCGGACGGCGGCAAGGACGCGGTGACGGTCCGTGAGTACGACACGGTCTCCAAGACGTTCGTCGAGGGCGGCTTCGTCGCGCCCGAGGGCAAGCAAAACGTCAGCTGGCTCGACAAGGACACGCTGATGATCGCCCGCGACTGGGGTCCGGGCACGATGACCAAGTCCAGCTATCCCTTCGTGCTGGGCCTGTGGAAGCGTGGCCAGGCGCTGGACACGGTCAAGGAATTCTTCCGCGGGACCGAGGACGACATCTCGGTCAGCGGCTACGCCCTGCGCGACCCGGACGGCAAGATCGAGGCGGTGTTCATCAACCGCGCGGTCAGCTTCTTCGAGAGCGAGACCTACGCCCTGATCGGCGGCAAGCCGGTCAAGCTGCCCTTCCCGCTCAAGTCGTCGGTGCAGAGCCTTGTCGACGGCAAGCTGGTGCTGACCCTGGACGAAGACTGGACAGCCCAGGGCCTGAAGCAGGGCGACCTGGTGGCGCTGGACCTGGGGGCCCTGCTTGCCGATCCCGCCAGGGCCAGGGCCGAACTGGTCCTGCGGCCGACGGCGCGGCAGTCGATCGAAGCGGTCTCCAACACCGCCAACACCCTGATCGTCGAGCTGAACGACAACGTCACCGGCGTCGTCTACGCCTACAAGCCCGGCAAGGACGGCTGGACGAAGACAAAGCTCGACCTGCCCGCCAACAGCTCGCTGGGCATCGCTTCAGTCGGGGGCCAGACCGACCAGGTGCTGGTCACCGCCGCCAACTTCCTCAACCCGACCACCCTGTGGATGACCGACGGCGGCGCGCCGCAGCAGATCAAGGCGGCGCCGGCCAGGTTCGACGCCGGCAACATGGTCATCCAGCAGTTCGAAGCGACCAGCAAGGACGGGACCAGGGTTCCCTACTTCGTGGTCCATCGGAAGGACATCTCGCTGGATGGGTCGAACCCGACCCTGCAGTACGCCTACGGCGGCTTCCAGGTCTCGATGAACCCCAACTACTCGGGCGCCATCGGCAAGCTGTGGCTGGAGCGCGGCGGGGTCTATGTCCTGGCCAACATCCGGGGCGGCGGCGAGTTCGGGCCGGCCTGGCACCAGGCGGGGCTGAAGGAGAACCGCCAGCGGGTCTTCGACGACTTCTTCGCGGTGTCGGAAGACCTGATCACCCGGAAGATCACCTCGCCCCGGCGCCTGGGAATCATGGGCGGCTCCAACGGCGGCCTGTTGATGGGCGTGGCTCTGACCCAGCGACCGGACCTCTACAACGCGGTCGTGGT
>JANPKF010000718.1:0-2059 GCA_031425895.1 Caulobacteraceae bacterium
CGGCGTCTCGGTCCCGATCCGCTCGCGCAGAACATAGGAGAGCTGGCCATCGACCCATGCCGCCTCACTGCCCACCTCATGCTCGAGCTGGCTCAGGGCCTCGACAAGCACGGCCTCCGGCGTCATCGAGGGATGGGCGCCGGTGATCTTGTCGACCGTGCGCCAGAAGTCGGCCACGGCCTGGACCGCGAAGATACGGAAGGTCATCACCCCGTCGCCCGCCTCGACCATGTCGGAGTCGCACAGGGCGTTGAGCCGGGCCATGAAGCTGGCGACGGTGTCGGCCAGGGTCGCCTCGCCGCCAAGGCCGGCGCTGCGCATGTGGTCGACCACGGTGCTCCAGGGACAGCCGCCAAACTCGGCCGCCGAGAAGATCATCATGCCGGTCGGCGTGCGGCCGTCGAGCACAAAGGTCTTCACCACCCCCGTCTGGCTGATCTGGTAGGGCGGCTGGTCGGAGGTGATGGTGACGGCGCTGTCTGCGGCCATGGCCACCGCCGTCCGGTTCATGAGCAGCACTTCAACGGTCATCGAAGGCCCCCGCCCCTGAAACAGAAGGGAACCCTAGCCGGTCCTTCCACCGATCGTGAACGGCTTTCGCCTCGCGGGCTAAACTCAGCGCGATTCCGACAGGACCCGCAGCATCTCGGACGAGAAAACAGACCCCGCCAGGCCCGATCCGCCGCCGCTGCGCCCGTCCGCCCCTTGCGAGCCGCGCAGGATCAACGCCACCAGCGCGTCTTCCTCGGCCTGGCGGTCTCCGCGCCGGGCGGCGTACTGCAGAAATCCCTGGTCCTGTTCGGGGGACTTGGCGCGCATGGCCGAGGCCGCCCCGCCGGTGGCGGTCAGGTTGTTGTAGAGCTCGGCCACGGTCACCGGCCGGCCCGCCTTGTAGAAGAGCGGCCGGTTGGCGGCCGCCGCGTCGGGGAACAGGCCTGCGGCGCTGACGCCGGGCTGGGTGCGCGCCGCCTCGATCAGCCGGGCCGAGCCCTTGGGGCCCAGGAAGTGTGCCGCGTAGAGCTCGCCCGCCGTCGCCGATCGGCCGATGCGACCGCGCAGGTAGTCGGCATGATCGCTGGTCAATTCTCCGGCCATCAGCGAGGCGGCCCTGGCGTCGTAGCGCAGGTTCATCACCGTGGCCCTCGCCTCCGGGCTGGTCACCCGGTAGCGGCCGTCGGTCCCCTGCGTGATCAGGTCGGCATAGCGGGCGTAACCGTACTTGCTGCCATGGCGCTTCAGGGTCGACATCCAGGTCTGCTCAACGAACTGGAACAGGCCCGCGGCCGAAGACGTCTGGGCCTTGGCATGGGGTTTCAGCCCGCTCTCCCGCTTGGCCGTGCCGAGCAGGAAGGAGAAGTCGACGCCCGTCGCTTCGGACGCCCGCTGGATCGCCGATTCGACGACCCCTCTGATGGACTCTACCGCCATGGTGACGGTGTTTGCGCCGCTTCGGTTAAGACCTGATTAACCACGATGACGAGGCGATCGAACGCCCGTTTGACAATTGTGCACTCCGACGCTTTACACGCGTCAACTCAAATGGCTTACATATGTCATTCCCGCTTCGTCGGGACCGCCATAGCCCCGAGGAATGACATGTCCGTCGCCGCCCTCTCCGACCATCCGTTCCGCGTCTCGGACGACCCCACCGCCCGCAAACGCCTCAGCACCCCGTTCGTGGTCGCCCTGACCCTCTCGGTCGCCGCCCACGCCGGCGTCGGCGCCTACCTGGCCTACAAGAAGTTCGTCATGCCAGAAACGCGTCTCGAACCCGACTTCATCCAAGGCGAGTTCATCAAGCCGCCGCCGCCGCCTCCTCCTCCGGAGCCCGAGGACATTCCTGAGCCGCAAGTCAAACAGACCTCTCCGGTCCAACTGCATGACCCGATCACCCCGCCGCCCTTTGCCGACGTCACGCCGCTGGCCGCTGATCCCAAGCCGGTTCTGCTCGCTGAAGGGCCGCGCACCCCGCCGGTCACACTCGATGCAGGCCCGGTCACGCCACCGGCGCCCAAGGCGCCTGCGGTCATTGTTCGCCCCGATTGGCTGCGCAAGCCGA
>JANPKF010000719.1:0-14087 GCA_031425895.1 Caulobacteraceae bacterium
GCATGAACCCGCACTTCCCGATCAACACCCTGCTGATCATGCGCACCTTCGTCGCCGCCGGCCTGGAAGGCGTCGGCGAGCGCTACATGGAGGTGGTGCTCAAGGCGATGTGGGAAGACGGCCAGAACATGGGCGACCCCGATGTGGTGGCGAAGGTTTTGACCGATGCCGGCCTCGACGCCGCCGCCCTGATGGCCCGGGCCCAGACCGACGAGGCCAAGGGCATCCTGATGAGCAACACGACGGCCGCCGCCGACCGCGGCGCCTTCGGCATCCCGACCTTCTTCATCGGGGATGAGATCTTCTTCGGCAAGGAGCGGCTGGGCCAGGTCGAGGAAGAACTGGCGGGTTAGGGACTGCACAGGCGCCGCCCCCCGCGCTAGCCTTGCTCGCACCAAAGGGGAAAGACATGTCGGCGACACGAACCATCGCGATCGGTCTGGCTGCGCTCGCCGCACTCGGCTGGGGTCAGGCCGCGCGGGCCGAAGGCGACGGGTGGGAGCGCTGTGTCAACGATCGTAAGATTCCGGCCGCCGATCGCATCGCCGGCTGCACCCGGGTCATCGACTCCGGCGTCTGGGACGGCGAAAACCTCGGCTTGGCCCACGCTCTGCGCGGCCTGGCCAAGGGCCAGAGCGAGGACCATGTTGGCGCCCTGACCGATCTGGACGACGCCATAGCGCTTCGCCCGACCGACACCGAGGCGCTGATGACCCGCGCCGCGGTCTACGCCGCCCTGAAGCGACCCAACGAGCAGTTGGTCGACTTTGACAGGGTTCTGGTCCTGCGGCCCCGATCCTCTGAAGCGCTGAATGCCCGCTGCTGGACGCTCGCCGAGCTGAACCGCGAACTCGACAAAGCCCTGGCCGACTGCAACGCCGCCCTGAAAATCATTCCTGATAGCTCAGCCTTCCTGGACAGCCGAGGCCTGGTGCATCTGCGGGCGGGCCGCTGGGACGCCGCCATTGCTGACTACACCGCCGCCCTGGAGGGCGCGCCGAAACAGCCCTGGTCGCTGTACGGCCGCGGCATCGCCAAGGTTCGCAAGGGCGACCGCAAGGGCGGCAAGGCCGATATTGAAGCCGGCAAGGCGTCCTGGGCGGGCATCGAGGCCGCCTTCAACGGCTACGACATCAAGCCCTAACCGACGATGGCGTGGGGCAGATAGCGGCTGAGGTTCTTGGTCACCGGGTCCAGATCCTCTCGAATGCCCATCCCCGCCGCTTCCTCACCGACGATCCAGGCCCCGATGATCGGGTAGTTGCCGTCGAACAGCGGGGGTTTCCAGAGCGCCTGGCGGATCCAGCCCTCGGCGCCGTAGCCCTGGTCGAAGACCGGTTCGGAAACACCGCCGTCGACCAGCTCGATGTTGGCGCCCTCTCGCGAGAACAGCGGCTTGCGCACATAGTTGTCGCCCACCGCCGCCGCGCCCGGATCGTCCTCGAACCAGCTCTCCAGCAGGTTGGGATGGCCGGCATGGCGCTCCCACAGCATCGGCAAGAGGCCCTTGTTAGACAGCAGGCTCTTCCAGGCCGGCTCCAGGAACTGGGCCTTCGAGGTGGCGACGTTGGCCGCGTAGTCCTCGCGCAGCATCATTTCCCAGGGGTAGAGCTTGAAGGCCGCCTGGATAATGTCGTTCTGCTCGTCGACGAAGCGGCCGTCGGCGTCCAGCCCGATGTCGTGGATCGACACGAACTTCGGCGTCAGCCCCGCCTGCACGGCGAGGTCCTCGAGGAACTTCACCGTCTGGCGATCCTCGACATGGTCGGGGTCGCTGGAGAAATGCACATAACCACCATCGGGGAAGATGGCCGTGAAGCGGTCGCGCAGCTTCTCGAACAGGCTGTTGAACTGGTCGGCGCCGGCCGGCAGCGTCCCGTCCTTGATCCGCCCCTCCAGCCACAGCCACTGGAACACCGCCGTCTCGAAGATGCTGGTCGGGGTATCGGCGTTGTATTCATACAGCTTGGGCGGGCCCTTGCCGTCGTAGGCGAAGTCGAACCGGCCATAGAGGCTGGGATCGCCGCGCGTCCAGGTCTCGGCCACATAGTCGCGGTGCGCCTCGGGGATGGCGAGCCGCTCCATGATCCGCTCGCTCTTCACCGCCTCGCCGACGAAATCCAGGCACAGGGCGTGCAGGGTTTCCGACGCCGTCTCGATCTCCTCGGCCTGGGCCAGGGTGAAGCCGTACCAGGCGCTTTCGTCCCAGTACTCCTGGCCTTCCATGTGGTGGAAGGTGAAGCCGACACGTTCGGCTTCCTCCTTCCAGTCCGGACGCGGCCGGACCTGGTGACGGATCAAGCTATTGCTCGTCCTTCTTCACGGGGACCTTGTCGGGGGCCTCGATCTGCAGGCGCGGAGCCTCCAGCTTCAGGGCCTCGTCCTTGGGGGCCATGAGACGGGCCAGCACGTCCTGGGCGCCGGCCTCGCCGGGCAGGATGCCGGCGCTGCGCAGCTTGGCGTCGAGGTCGGCGCCGGTGCGGCGGTCTTCCAGTTCGCCGGCGGCGCGGAACTTCTCCTCGTTGATCGCTTGGCGCTCCTTGATGCGTTTCAGGCTGTCGGCGGCCGAGCCGACCGTCGAGCTGGCGCTGCCGCTGCGGGCGACGATGGCCGACTGGGCGCGCTGGACGCTGTCGTTGACCTTCACCACCTCGATCTCGCGGCGCAGGGCTTCGATCTTGGTGTCGGTCTGGCCGATGATGACGCGCAGCTTGTCCTCGGCGGTGCGCAGCTGCAGCACCTGTTCGGCCTTCTGGGTGGCGTCGCGTTCCAGGTCGGCGATGCGCTGGGCCACTTCCAGGGCCAGAGCCTCGTCACCCTTGGCCATGGCGGCGCGGGCGGAGGCCTCGTACTTCAGGGCCTGCTGGGCGAACTGCTTGCCTTCGGTTTCCAGCATGCGGCGGCGGGCGACCAGGCCCGCCATGTCGTCGCGGGCCTTGGCCTGGGCGGTGTCGGCGTCGCGGATTTCCTGGTCGAGGATGCGCAGGGCGTTGGCGTCGATCACCTTCTGCGCGCCCTCATGGGCCGTGCCGCGGAAGAGGGCGGAGAACTTGTTCCAGATGGACATGGGGGTCTTCTCCTAGCGCTTGGCGGCTTTGAAGCTGTCGCGCAGGTCCGAGGCCGCGTCGATGGCGTTCTCGGCAAGGGTGCGCAGCTCGATGAGGATGGTCTGCAGGCTGGTCTTGGCGGCGATCTCGCCGAACAGCTCGTAATAGTCGCGGCCGTCGATGGTGGTGATGCCGAAATTGGAAAGCGGCACCAGCTTCTGGGCCTTCAGCAGGAAGATGTTGAACTCGGCCTGGTCTTCCTGTTCCTCGACCGGCCAGAGCACGACCGAAACGACGATCTGGTCGTGGCCGGCGCTGACGTAGATCGGCAGGTCGCCATATTCGCACATGGTGACCAGCAGCACCGGATCGGCGCCCTCGATCACCTGGGCCTTGAGTTCGCCCTCGCGGACCAGGGTGCTGTAGTCCAGCTCCCGCTTGAGCGCGTGGATGGTCCACGCCGTGTCGATCACCTGATCCATGGGCCGGCTGCCTTTCGATGCGCCGCCAGGGGCGCTGCTGGAGTCTATCACGATGGCGCGCACGGCGTTCTGAATGTCCGCCTTGCATGCCGCCGGCGCCCACACTTCCATCTTCACGAACCCCGCGCGCTTGCGGGCCTCGCGCCATTCGCGGGTCCGGGTCACGGCTTTGTCCGCTCGGGTGGGAGCCTTGGGCATGCGTTCAAGGTATGCGTACCATGAACGCTTGACAAGGGGTCTTGAAGGGCGTCGTATGGGGCCATGGCGCAAGGAGGCGCCGCCCCGGTGGATATCGAACCGTCACGACGGTTTTGCGCATCTTCGCAAACATTGCGTTGTCCGGCGGCGGGCGCCAGACTCCGTAACGTAGACGTGTGCGTGAGGGTCCGCTGATGTTCGGCAAGCTGTTCGGCCGCAAGGAAGAGACGGGCCCGGGCGACCACCTGGCGGTGGTGCGCAACATCACTGTCGGCCGGACGATCCGGCTGGATCCGCTGGCCTGGCGGCGACTGGGCACGGAAGCCAGCTTCAAGATGGACCGCGACACGCTTGAGGTCACGGCCCAGGGCCTGATCAAGCTGGACGCCGGCGGCTATGTGCACCGCTTCTATACCGATGATCACCTGCTGTTTCAGGCGGTCAGCGACGAGAAGGACGGCAGCGACGCCAATGACTTCACCCTGTTCGTCCCCTGGCGCAGCGCCTATCCGGCCAGCGGCCAGGAGAAGCGGTTCTGGCTTGACCGGCTGCAGGATCCCGTCTGGCTGGACGACGACCTGCCGCCCTTCCAGCGCTTCTGGTTCGGCGAGGACGAGGGCCGCCAGCCGCCGGTCACCTTCTGGGAAGACATCTGGGATGACCGGGCGGCGCTCGCCCCCTACGCCCGCATCTTCCAGACCTGCATGCTCTACGCCCGCGACCTCGGCGGCGAGGGGCGCGAGCTGCTGCTGGCCATCGCCATGGAGCCCGAGAAGGGCGGCGAACTGACCCACGAGATCATGGTCGGCGTGCCGCTGGCCATCGGAGAGTTTTCGGCCTGACCGGGCTGGATGAGATTCAACGGGAGGGAACCCGCATGTACTTCGACTTCTTCACCTTCGGCGTCGGCGCCCAGTATTTCCTGGTGGCGTTCGCCGTGGCCGGCGTCCTCGCCCTGGCCTTCAAGGTCATCTACCAGTGGGTGACCCCCTACAAGGAAACCGACCTGATCCGGCAGGGCAACGTCGCCGCGGCGGTCGCGCTCGGCGGCGCCCTGATCGGCTACGTCCTGGCCCTGGCCTCGGCGCTGACCCACACCACCAGCCTGCCCGAACTGCTGGCCTGGGGTGTGCTGGCCGGCATCATCCAGATCGTCGCCTTCACCATCGTCCGGGTGATCTTCCTGAAGGACGTCAAGGCGCGGATCGAGGCCGGCGAGATGGCTACCGCCGTCTACCTGGCCAGCATCAACATCGCGGTCGGCCTGATCAACGCCGCCAGCATGACCTCGTAAGGGGCGCACCACCATGATGCGATCCAGATCCCTCACCCTCACCAGCCTGATGTGCGGCGCCTCGCTGACCATCGGCGCCTGTGACAGCACCCCGACCGTCTCCCAGGCCGAGGCCCAGCTCAACAAGGACCCGGTCGAGGCCTTCGCCTACGCCAGCCTCGACCAGTGCAAGGCGGAGAACAAGGTCAGCGACGAGGAGTGCGACAAGGGCTACGCCGCCGCCCTCAAGGACGACGCCAACGCCCCCAAGTACGCCGAACAGAAGAGCTGCGAGGACGTCTATGGCGAGGGCCAGTGCGTGCCGCGCAGCCAGGCCAGTGGCGGAAGCTTCTTCACCCCCCTGCTGACCGGCTTCATCATCGGCCGCATGCTGGACGGCGGGGGCGGCTATCGCGGCACCGGCCTCTACCGGCGCGGCGGCGACTACTACACCGGCTGGGGCGGCCGGGTGAACCATGACTACGCCACCGGCCGCACCTCGGTCGGCCGCCAGGGTATCGACCCGCCCGCCGCGGTGCGCAACGCCCCGGCCCGGGTGCAGACCCGCAGCGCCGTGGTCTCACGCGGCGGCTTCGGCGGCGGCAGCCGGTCGTACGGCGGTGGCAGCCGGGGCGGCTAAACGTCGTTCGGCCAATGTTGCCATTCCCAGTTGAATGGCGCAGCTTCACAGCCCAGCGCTTAAAGCGCACAGGGGAGCTGCGCCATGACCACCGTTCATCGTCTTCTATTGATCTCCAGCTGCGCCGCCGCGGCGCTGGCGCTGGCCGGCTGTGACGCCCGGCCCAGGTCCGAGGCCCCGGCCGCGGCCGCTGTCGTCGCTGAAAAGGTGTCCTACACCGGCGCCTGCAATACGCCCACGGGGCCGTTCTGCAACTCGGCGGTGGCGCTGCCGCCCGGCTGGACCGGCAACGTCTTTCAGCTGGCGCAGGACTACCCGACCAGCATCCCCACCGACAAACAGCCCTGGATGGCCTTCGATCCGACCACCCAGCCGGGTCAGTACCTGGAGGCGGTCCTGGCCTATTTCTACGAGGGCAACATCCAGCCGACCGTCGAGGGCAGCTTCAACCCGGCGGTCAACAAGGTGCGCGGCTGGTACAACGCCCCCTGGCAGGACTATGGCCTGAACGGCCGCGAGCCGATCCACGGCCTGACCCGCGAGCGGGTGAACCTGCCGGGCGAGCTGTCGGCCAGCCAGACCAAGCCCTGGAACAACTACGCGGTGGGCTTCTACAACGCCCCCGGCGGCTACACGATCGGCCAGATCTGGACCGACCACGGCAAGCCCAACCCGTCGATGGCGATGATGGCCAACGGCACGGTCGGGGCCAAGCTGCTGTTCACAACCGCGCCGGTGACCGAGGTCCCCTACCTGGCCGGTGCGCCGACCTGGAACGCCTACATCTATTCCGACGTCAACAATCCCAGGCCGACGCCGGCCTCGCCCCGCGCCGTCGTCCAGGTCCGCCTGCTGCAGATCGACATCGCGGTGAAGGACGACCGGGTGAAGAACAAGACCGGCTGGGTGTTCGGCACCTTCGTCTACGGCGGGGGACCTGGCGGCAAGCCGGGGACCGGCTGGACCAATGTGGCGCCGGTCGGCGTCATGTGGGGTAACGATCCGGGCTACTCGGGCACGGGCGGACTGAAAGAGACCTGGATCAATCCGGCCGTGAAGATGCCGCATCTGGGCTATCAGGGCCGGCTGAACGGCCCGGTGGACAATCCGGTCTCCTCCTGTCTGTCCTGTCACGCCACCGGCGAGGATCCGGCCGGCAACAACATGATCCCGCCGTCGGGCCAGGATCCGTCGCGCTGGTTCCAGAACCTGCCGTCCGGCACGCCCTTCGACACCGGCGCCATCTCCACCGACTACAGTCTGCAGGTGCAGGTCGGACTGACCAACTTCGCCAACGCCCAGGCCGTGGCCAAGGCGCCCAGCGACAAGGCCCGCAAGAGCCTGCTGAAGGCCCAGGCCGTCGAGGACGCCAGCCCGCCGCGCGACGGCGACTGAGCCTACAGGTGACGTGAACGGAAAGAGGGGTTGACCGACCCAAGGTCAGCCCCTCCCCTTTCTCCCCAAAAGGGAGACACGCCATGACCTTCGCCACCGACGACCTGATGTACCGCCCGGGCCTGATGAAGGGCCAACGCATCCTCATCACCGGGGGCGGCACCGGCCTTGGCAAGGTGATGGCCGAGGGTTGCATGATGCTGGGCGCCGACGTCTACATCTGCGGCCGGCGCGGCGGCGTGCTCGAGGAAACCGCCCAGGAACTGATGGCCGCCCATCCGGATGGCGGCAAGGTCACCGGCATCCCCTGCGACATCCGCGTGCCGGAAGCCATCGAGGAGATGGTCGAAACCATCTGGGCCGACGGGCCGCTGACCGGTCTCGTCAACAACGCCGCCGGCAACTTCATCAGCCGCACCGAGGATCTTTCGCCGCGCGGCTTCGACGCCATTTCCAACATCGTCTTCCGGGGCAGCTTCTTCGTCACCCAGGCCTGCGGCAAGCGCTGGATCAAGGAAGGCCTCTCCGCCTCGGTCATCTCCATCCTGACCACCTGGGTGTGGAACGGCGGTCCGTTCACGGTGCCCAGCGCCATGTCCAAGGCCGGCCTCAACGTCATGACCCAGTCGCTGGCCGTCGAATGGGGCCCCAAGGGCATCCGCTTCAACGCCATCGCGCCCGGCCCCTTCCCGACCGAGGGCATGAGCGCCCGCCTGAATCCCGGCGAGAGCGCCTATGGCGACATGAAGGGCAACCCGCTGGGCCGGGTCGGCGAGATGCGCGAGCTGGCCAACCTGGCCGTCTATCTGTTGCACCCGCTGTCGACCTATGTGAACGGCCAGACCATCGCCATCGACGGCGCCGCCTACAACGCCACGGGCGGCAACTTCGCGCGCATGACCGAATGGGGTGACGAGCAATGGGCCCAGGCGACGGCAGCGATCCGGGCGACCAACGAGAAGGACCGGGCCAAGCGGACGGTCTGATCCCCAGGGAGCGGCTGACGGCGCGGCTGGTGCTTCTGTCGCCAGCCGACCGGCTGCTGCTGCTCAACTTCGATGACGGGCGCTACGCCGGCTGGTGCACGGTCGGCGGCGGTGTCGATGAGGGCGAGAGCCTGATCGAGGCGGCGCGACGCGAACTGCTGGAAGAGACGGGGCATGCGGAGGCTGAGTTCGGGCCGGTGGTCTGGCGCCGACAACACGACATGCTGGTCGAGGACGAACCGCGCCGGCTGGTCGAGAGCTACTTCATTGTCCGGGTCGCGCACGAAGGGTTGTCCGACCACGGATGGACAGACCTGGAACGTCGGGTCGTGAAAGGCATGCGCTGGTGGTCGGTCGATGAGATCGCGTCAAGCGACGAGCCGATCTTTCCCGGCGGACTGGCGGAGCACCTGCGGGCGCTGCTTGCGGGGAATATCCCGACCGAACCCCGGATGATCGGGGAGTAACCTCCCTCCCCGAATTGGGGAGGGACGGCGACTTCGTCACCGGGGTTTAGGCCTTCACGCCCAGCGCCTCGAGCGCCTGCGCCCGGACGCCCTTGTAGTCCACCTTGCCGTTCGGGGCCCGCACCACCGGCGCCAGAACCAGAGCCCGGGGCGCCTTGTAGTCCGCCAGGCGACCCTTCAGGTGCGCGGTAAACTCCGCCAGGGTCGGCGCCGTCCCTTCGCGCACATCGACCACCGCGCAGATCTTCTCCCCGAACCGCGCGTCCGGAATCCCCACGACCACGGCATCCAGCACATCCGGATGCAGTTTCAGCGCCTCTTCGACCTCTTCCGGAAACACCTTTTCACCGCCGGTGTTGATCACCTGCGATCCGCGGCCGAGCAGCTTCATCGACCCGTCCGGGTTCACCTCGGCGAAGTCACCGGGCAGCGACCAGCGCCGGCCCTCAAACTCGCGGAAGGTCTTGGCCGACTTCTCGGGGTCCTTGTAGTAGCCGGTCGGGATAAAGCCGCCGACCGCCACCAGACCACGCTCGCCCGAGCCGGCTTCCACCCGCGTCCCGTCCTCCTTGAACACCGCCGCGTTGGGCCCGACCAGGAACTGCGCCGTCCCGGCTTCCGCCCCCTTCGTCGACTGCGAACCGCCCAGGCCCACCGCCTCCGACGAGCCGAGGGAATCGAAGATCACGCAGCCTTCGGGCAGATGCGCCAGAAGTCCCTGCTTGTTCTCATAGCCCCAGACCGTCCCCGACGAGCCCAGCCGCTGCACCTTCGACAGGTCCCACCGCCCCGGCGCCGCGTTCAGCGCATCCAGCATCGGGGCCGCAAACGCCATGCCGACGATGGAGACGCTGTTGGCCCCGGTCCGCTCGACCTCGTTCCAAAGCTCGATCGGATCGAACCGCCTGGACGGCAGGCTGACGATGCAGCCGCCGCCGGTCAGGGCCCCGAAGCTGCCGAACTGCGCCGTGCCGTGCATCAGCGGACAGGCCACCACCACCACGGACGGGGACGGCAGGACGATGTCGCCCGCCAGCCCGGTCGTCACCCGCGCGGCCGCCTCGGCCGGCGTTTCCAGCGGCGGAATGCCGGCCGCCACGTTGCCGCCGGCGCCGAGCACCTGGAACAGGTCGTCCTGGCGCCACATCACCCCCTTGGGCATGCCGGTGGTGCCGCCGGTATAGAGCAGCAGCAGGTCGTCGCCCGAGCGGCCCCACGGCGCGACGAACCGGTCCGCCCCGGCCGCCACAACGCTCTCGTATTCATCGGCCCAATCCGGGATCGTCGCCCCCGGCTCGGCCACCGCCAGCCAGGCCGTCACGCCCGGCAGCCGGTCCTTGATCACCGCCAGCTTGTCGGCGAACCCGGCGTGGAAGACCACGGCCTCGGTGTCGGCGTTGTCGAACAGATAGAAGAGTTCTTCCGGCTCATACCGGTAGTTGGTGTTGACCGGCGCCAGCCCCGCCTTGAAGGCGGCGTAGTAGGTCTCGAGATACTCGGGCGCATTGTAGAGGAAGGCCGCCACCTTGGCCTGATGGCCCAGGCCCTTGCCGACGAAATACGCCGCCAGGGCGTTGGCCCGCCGATCGAAGCCGCGCCAGCTGATGACACGGTCGCCCTGGATCTGGGCCGGCCGCTCCGGGGTCGCCGCGGCGATCTCTTCCCACACGTCCGCGAAGGTCCAGCCGGCCATGTCGTCACTCCCTCAAACACTTGTTTTGCGAGAGTTAGGGGGCTTACCCTAGGTCCTGTCAACGCATGCTGACGGACGGCTGTCAGCCGAGTCGGCGCAGGGTGCCCTCAACCCACGAGGAACCCCATGCTGCGTAAATTCAACCCCGACGGCGTCCCTGCCCCGCCCTTCTACAGCCACGCCGTCGAAGTCGCCTCGCCCGAGCGCTGGCTCTATATCTCCGGTCAGGTCGGCCAGCGTCCCGATGGCTCGGCCGGCGCCGACATCGGCGAACAGACCGCCATCGCCGTCTAGAACCTGCAGCGCATTCTGGCGAGCGCCGGCATGGACACCTCGGACCTGGTCAAGCTGACCATCTACCTGACCGACGAGGCCAGCCTCGGCGGCTTTGCGCAACCCGCCGCCGCCCTGCTCAGCCAGCCGCCGGCCGCCACCACCCTGCTCATCGTCAAGGGTCTGGCCGATCCGCGCCTGCTGATCGAGATCGAGGCGGTGGCTGCGAAGTAGCCGTGGCCTTCTAGTGGCTCGAGCTAGTGGTTCGAGTGGTCCACAGCCGGGGCCGGCGCCCCGGCTGTCACCTGCACCTTGAACGACACCGCCACGGACCCTGACTTCTCGAACTTCAGGGTCACCGGCACGGTCTCGCCAACCTTCAAGGGCTTCTTCAAGCCCACAAGCATCAGGTGAAAGCCCTCAGGCTTGAGGGCGACCGTCTTGCCGGCCGGCAGCTCGATGCCGCGCGGCCGGGGGTGCATCATCGCCTTGCCGCCCATGACCATGCTCTCGTGGATCTCCACTCGTCCGGCGACCGGGGTCGAGGCAGAGACCAGCCGGTCGGCTTTGCCGCCGTTGGCCAGCACAACATAGCCGACCCCGTTGCCTCCAGCCGGCGCGGGGCGCGACCAGGCGCCGGAGATGTCGATAGCGCCCGCCTTGGCGGCGAACGCGGCGCCCGCCAGCAGGGAGGCGACGGCGGCGAGGATGAGGGTGCGTCGGATCATGGGTGGCTTTGTCCTGGGCGCTTGTGACCCGGGCATGGCGCCCCGGGGGAATATCTGGCTGACGTGGCGATAAACCAGCCGGCGGGGGTTCCGCAACAACCGCTGCGCGGGTCATACTGCCTCCACACGAACAAGGAGGTGGAATGGCGGCGGAAGTTTCTCCCGGCGAATACAAGGATGTTGTGTTGTTCCTGGCGACGGCCGGGATCGTGGTGCCGCTGTTCCGGCGTTGGAACATCAGCCCGATCCTGGGCTTCCTCGGCGCGGGAATCGTGCTCGGCCCGTTCGGCCTGGGCGCCCTCTCGGGTCAGTTTCCATGGCTGTCGGCAGTCACCGTCGAGAACCCCAAGGACATAGCCCAACTCGCCGAATTCGGGGTCGTCTTCCTCCTCTTCATGATCGGCCTGGAGCTGTCCTGGGAGCGATTGCGCCTGATGCGGCTCTACGTCTTCGGCATGGGCGGGCTGCAGGTGGCCCTGTCCGGGGCAGGCATCGCCGGCGCCGCCATGCTGTTCGGACAACCGCCGATCGCCGCCGCCGCCATCGGCGCCGCCCTGGCGCTCAGTTCCACCGCCGTGGTCATGCCCCTGCTGGCCGAGCGCAAGCGCCAGCACAGCCAGGCCGGCCGGGCCACCTTCGCCGTCCTGCTGTTCCAGGATCTGGCCGTGGCCCCGATCTTGATCACCCTCGCCGTCCTCGGTCGCCAGAACGCCTCGGGCGACGACAGCGCCTTTGTCCTCAAGGACCTGCTGGCCTTCGCCCCCGCTGTGCTCGGGCTCCTCGCCCTGTTCGTCATCGGCCGGGTGCTGCTGCGGCCCATGCTGCGCTCGGTGGCCAAGGCCAAGAGCGAAGAGCTGTTCATGGCCGCCAGCCTGCTGGTGGTCATCGGGGCCGGCCTGCTGGCCGCCCTGACCGGCCTGTCCATGGCGCTCGGCGCCTTCGTGGCCGGCCTGCTGCTGGCCGAGACGGAGTACCGGCACGAGGTCGAGCGAACCATCGAGCCCTTCAAGGGCCTCTTGCTGGGTCTGT
This sequence comes from Caulobacteraceae bacterium, assembly GCA_031425895.1. Classification (GTDB taxonomy): domain Bacteria; phylum Pseudomonadota; class Alphaproteobacteria; order Caulobacterales; family Caulobacteraceae; genus Caulobacter. The sequence goes on from JANPKF010000719.1 coordinate 12,212, forward strand.
TCTTCGTCTCCATCGGCATCGGCCTCGATCTTTCCAAGCTGGTCGCCGATCCCCTGCCGATCCTGGGCATGGCGTTCGGCCTGATGGCCCTGACCGGGTCGGTCGTCTTCGGCCTGGCCAAGGCGTTCGGCCTGAAGACCAGGGCGGCCCTCGAGGCGGCTCTCCTGCTGGCGGCCGGGGGCGAGTTCGCCTTCGTCATCCTCGACAGCGCCATGAATGCCGGCGTCGTCGGCGAGACCGCCGGCCAGACCATCCTGGTCGCCTCGACCCTGTCGATGATCTGCATCCCCTTCCTGGCGACGTTTGGCGCTCGGCTGGGCGGTCGTCCCGGAGCCAACCCCGGATCGATGGCGGTCGAGCCCGACAGCGAGGGGCCGACCGATTCGGGCGTGCTGGTTATCGGCTACGGCCGGGTCGGGCGTCTGGTCAGCGACATGCTGGGCCGCCACGACATTCCCTGGGTGGGAATCGACCGGGATCCGCGCCTGGTCGAGAGCGGCAGGCGTTCCGGTGCGCGGATTTTCTACGGCGACGCCTCCCGCGCGGAGTTTCTCAAACACTGTGGCCTGGATACCGCCCGCGCCTTGATCATCACCATGGACAGCCCCGAAGGCGCCGAGGCCGTGGTCGCCACGGCGCGGGAATTGCGCCCCGATCTGACCATCGTCGCCCGGGCCCGCGACGCCCGTCACGCCAAGCGACTCTACGATCTGGGCGCCACGGACGCCGTTCCGGAGACGATTGAGGCCTCTTTGCAGCTTTCCGAAGCCGCGTTGGTCGATATCGGCATTCCGATGGGGCTCGTCATCGCCTCCATCCACGAGCGGCGTGACGAGTTCCGAAAGGAGCTCAACCGCCCGGAATCCCTGGGCGGGCGGCGGCGGATGCGGGACGCGCGCTGACCGGAAACTGCAACTGCCGCCCGATTAATTCGCCCGAAAGGGGATCGTGGCAGAAAAATGAAGGCCGGTGTGGCTTCGCGGGCACTTTGCGTAGGCTGAGGCGTTGCTATAACTGGGATTGAAGCGACTTCGTGTCGCATCTCGGGCAAGAGAGGGCTCTTTCGATGAAATTGAAGCTTCTGGCGGGTGCGGCTCTTGCCGCGACGCTCGTGGCGTCCGGCGCTTCGGCGCAGGACTCCGGTTGGTACGGCGCTATCGACCTCGGCTATCACTGGTCGGACGACAGCAACTATGACGTGCCGGTTGGCACCAACCCCAATGTGGACCCGGACGATGAGTGGGTGGGCGCTGCCCGTCTCGGTTACCGTCTGTCGCCGCATTGGCGCGTCGAACTTGAAGGCGCCTACCGCCCCGGCGAAGTGCCGGTTGGTGGTGACTTCAACGGCGGTGACCTGGAAGTCTGGTCGCTGATGGGCAACGTGATCGTTGACCTGATCCCGGACGGCGACCTGAGCCCGTTCGTCGGCGTCGGCGCCGGTATCGCCGCAGCCCAGTTCGACACCACGACCCCGGCCCGCTTCATCGTCGATGAAAGCGACGCTGTCTGGGCCTGGCAGGCCATCGCCGGTGTCAGCGCCAAGGCGACCGACCGGATCAACGTCGATCTGACCTACCGCTACTTCCAGACCGACGACTTCGAGTTCCAGAACCTCGGCACCGCCGGTCCGATGTCCGGCTCGTTCAACGACCAGTCGGTGACGGTCGGCATCCGGTACAGCTTCGCTGGCCCGCCTCCGCCCCCGCCGCCGCCGGAGCCGGCTCCCCCCCCGCCCCCCCCCCCGACGCCCCCCGAACCCCCGGCTCCCCCGCCCGCTCCGGTTTACGAAGCGCGTGTATTAATCGTCAACTTACCGTTCGATCAATAGCTCCAGACGCCGGCAGCCCAGACGGGGGTTTCGGAAGCTGCGCAATAC
>JANPKF010000720.1:0-2158 GCA_031425895.1 Caulobacteraceae bacterium
GTCGCGATTCCGAAGGCCCGTTCGGATGGGGGTCAGATACATGGCCCGAGCGCCGGGGGGAACACCCTCAGGACCGGGATTGATCCCGTGAGGCGGCAAAAGGTCGGCCTATCGAAGCGGCAGGCCATTATACCGCGCCCGGCCAACCTACAAAAAAGGCGGCGTTCCACGCAGGCGATGCGGAACCGGCCAAACCCCTTGGCTCTGTAGGCTTTGCCGTGGGCCAGGGTCACGGGAATGTAGCCCGGGGCGTAGGTCGGTGTGTAGGTCAAGGCGCTGCATTTGTAGGTCGCAATGGCTACGCGGCGACCTACGCGGCGCGGCGGGCGCCGGTCATGGGCGCCGCGGAGGGCCCCAGAGCGGATGAATATGTCTAGACATATTCTGCAAGCTATTGAATTTGATCGTTTTTGTGGACTGGTTGCCGCAGCGCGGCTACCTGTCCCCGACTGCGACCGCGCGTCTTGAGCGAGGGCCGGTCGTCAGCCGGCGCTGATCGGGGACAGGTAGCGCCCTGCGGGCGCAACCTGTCCCCACGCGGATCTACCCCGTCACCAGCGAGAAGTCGGCAACCTTGCCCATGGCGGACTGGACCTGTTGCAGCAGGCGCAGGCGGTTGTCGCGTTCGGCGGCGACGTCGCTGTTGACCAGGACGCCGGTGAAGAAGGCGTCGACCGGACCGCGCAGGGCGGCCAGCGCCGTCATGGCGGCGGTGAAGTCCTCGGCGGCCAGGGCGGCGTCGAGTTTGGGGGTCAGGGTCTGGAGGGCGGCGAACAGGGCCGCCTCTTCCGCAGGCTCGGAGACGGCGGAGGGCGCGCCGGTCGGCAGCGGGCCCTTCTTTTCTTCGGCCTTGAGGATGTTGGCGGCGCGGCGGTAGCCGGCCAGCAGGTTGGCGCCGTCGTCGGTCTTCAGGAAGCCATCGAGGGCCTCGACCCGGGCGACGATGCGGACGAGGTCATCGTCGTTGAGGGCGAAGACGGCGTCGACGAGGTCGAAGCGTTGGCCCTGGTCGCGCAGGGTGACCTTCAGGCGGTCGGCGAAAAAGGGCATCAGGTCGTTGGCCTTGACGCCGCTGACCGTGTTGAGCGCCAGACGTTTGCCGGACTCCAGGATGATGCGGATGATGCCAAGCGCCGCGCGGCGCAGGGCGTAGGGGTCCTTCGAGCCGGTCGGCTTCTCGTCGATCGAGAAGAAGCCGACGAGGGTGTCCAGCTTGTCGGCCAGCGCCACGGCGATGCTGACCGGCGCGGTCGGCTCGGAGTCGCCCGGACCCTGCGGCCGATAGTGGTCGCGGATGGCGTCGGCGAGGACCGGATCGAGACCGTCGGCGTTCGCGTAGTAGCGGCCCATGACGCCCTGCAGTTCGGGGAACTCGCCGACCATCTGGCTGGCGAGATCGGCCTTGGCGAGGCGGGCGGCTTTTTCGGCCGAGTCGGGATCGGCGCCGACCAGCGGGGCGATCTCGCGGGCCAGGGCGGCGATGCGCTCGACGCGCTCGGCCATGGTGCCCAGCTTGGCGTGGAAGGTGACGCCGGACAGCTTTTCCATCCAGGCGTCGAAGCCGCTCTTGCGGTCCTCGTCCCAGAAGAAGCGCGCGTCGCTCAAGCGCGCCGACAGCACCTTGGCGTTGCCGGCGGCGATGACCTTGCCGCCATCCTCGGCCGAAATGTTGGCGACCACGAGGAAGTGCGGGGCCAGCTTGCCGGTCGCGGGGTCGCGGACGGCGAAGTATTTCTGGTGGGTGCGCATGGAGGTGCGGATGACCTCCGGCGGCAGGTCGAGGAAGGCCGGATCCATGTCGCCGAGGATCGGCACCGGCCATTCGGCAAGGCCAGAGACCTCGTCCAGCAGGCCCTCGTCCTCGACCAGTTCGAGGTTGCGGGCGAAGCAGAGGGTGCGGGCGCCCTCGAGGATGCGCTCCTTGCGCTCCTCGGCGTCGAGCACGACGTAGTGGCCCGCCAACGCCTCGCGGTATTCGTCGAAGTCGCGGGCGCGGAACACCTGGCCGCTGCCCATGAAGCGGTGGCCCTGGCTCAGGTCGCCGGCGTCCAGGCCCTCGAAGCTGGTCGGCACGACCTCGCGGTCGAAGACGCAGAGGATGCGCTGCAGCGGGCGCACCCAGCGCAGCTTGCCGCTGCCCCAGGTCATCGATTTCGGC
>JANPKF010000721.1:0-3300 GCA_031425895.1 Caulobacteraceae bacterium
CCTACGAGACGGCGCTGTCCATCGATCCCAAGCTGGTCTTCGTCTTCAAGGGCCTGATCCCGATCCTTATCGTCACCGGCGACACCACTGCCGCCAAGGCCCGGATCGACCAGCTGCGGCCGCTCGACGCCGCCTCGGCGGACAAGTACCAGGCCATGCTGCCACAATGAGCGGGGCGCGGGGCGAACAGGGTTAACGCCGCCTTTACTTCTCCGCCCCAAACCCGTCCCAAAGGCGTGGGACTCCTCGGCTCACGTCAGCAGGAGATCGCCATGGACCGCCGCAGCCTGATTCTTTCCGGTCTCGCCACCGCCGGCCTCTCGGCCTGCGCGTCTACATCGGGTGACGGCGCCGATCCGGGCGTCACCCAGGACCGCAGCATCGAGACCTACACGGTCGGCGAAATCCGCGACCAGACCAGCGACTTCCTGGGCGTCGCCGCCGAGAGCGTCGGCCAGGTCGTCGAGCGGGTGTTCCAGGACCAGGGCGCACCCACCGCCTACATCGCCGGCGAAGAGGGCAGCGGCGCGATCGTCGCCGGCCTGCGCTATGGCCGGGGCCTGATGTACATGAAGGACAAGCCGACCATGGAGGTCTTCTGGCAGGGTCCTTCGGTCGGTTTCGATTGGGGCGGCAACGTCAGCCGCGTCTTCACCCTCTGCTACAATCTCTACTATCCGGACATGATCTTCCGGCGCTATCCGGGCGTCGATGGCTCGGCCTATCTGGTCGGCGGCCTGGGGGTGAACTATCAGCGGGCCGACGGCATCACGCTTGCCCCGATCCGCACCGGGGTCGGCCTGCGGCTGGGGGCCAACCTCGGCTACCTGTCCTACAGCCGCCAGCGGAACAACTGGCCGTTCTAGAATCAGCCCGGGTCTTCCGGCGCCTCGGTGTGGTCGGTGCGCGACTGCAGCCAGTCGGACAGGGCCATGGTCACGCCGCTGACCACGAAGGTCAGGTGGATGATCACCTGCCAGAAGATCGGCTGCCAGTTGAAGTCGGGGTCGACGGTCTCGCCGATTTTCAGGAAGCTGCGCAGCAGTGAGATGGCGCTGATGGCGACGATGGAGCCGATCAGCTTCATCTTCAGGCCCGAGAAGTCGACCGAACCCATCCAGGTCGGGCGGTCCTCATGGTTGCCGGTGTTGATCTTGGAGACGAAGTTTTCGTAGCCCGAGAAGATGACGATCAGCACGAGGTTGGCGGCCAGCGACAGGTCGATCAGCGACAGGGCCAGCAGGATGGCGTCATCGGCCTTGGCGTGGCCGCTGATGAAGAGCGGCAGTTGGTGCAGCAGCTTCTGGAAGAAGACCAGCAGCAGGATCAGCAGGGCGCCGACCAAGCCGACATAGAAGGGCGCCATCAGCCAGCGGCTGCCGAACAAGCCGGCCTCCAGCCATTTTTCCAGGAAGCCGCCGACGCGATCGACGGGCCCGGGCGGTTTGTTGAGCGGGGCTTTGGCCATGGGGGTCTCTCAGGGGCGGGGCTGCAGGAGGTCCCAGCGGTTGCCGTATAGGTCCTCGAAAACCGCAACGGTTCCATAGGGCTCGTGGCGCGGGGCTTCAAGGAAGGTGACGCCGGCGGCGGTCATGGCCGCATGGTCGCGAGCGAAGTCGTCGGTGTGCAGGAAGAGCAGGACCCGGCCGCCGGCCTGCTGGCCGATGGCGGCGGACTGGGCCGGGTTGGTCGCTTCTGCCAGCAGCAGGGCGCAGCCGCCGCCGGGCGGGGTGGCGGTGACCCAGCGCTTGCCACCGCCGAGGTCGGTGTCGGTGAGGGTGAAGCCGAGGCAGTCGCGGTACCAGCGGATCGCGTCGTCGTAGTTTTTCACTACGAGGGTGAGGGCGGCGATGTGGGGGGGCATGGGCATCTCCGTCTTCCTTCTCCCGCTTGTCGGGAGAAGGTGGCCTGCGAAGCAGGTCGGATGAGGGCAGAGCGGAAGGCAGGGGATTGGCGGCTGCTTCGACCGAGCCAGAACGCGCGCGTTCGGCCGGGCCGGTGCTGCCCTCATCCGTCAGCCTTCGGCTGCCACCTTCTCCCGACAAGCGGGAGAAGGAACGTAGCTTTACGCCCGAAGCTTAGCCCCGACCTTTTCCGCAGCCGCGACGATCCTGCCCGAGAGGGCTTCGATCTCGGCGTCGGCCAGGGTCTTTTCGCGGGGCTGGACAGTGACTTCGACGGCGAGGGACTTCTGGCCTTCGGGAACGCCGGGGCCGCGGTAGAGGTCGAAGACCCGCACCCCGGCGATCAGCGCCTTGTCGGCGCCGGCGACGGCCTTGACCAGGTCGCCGGCCGGGCGGGCGTCATCGACCAGGAAGGCGAAGTCGCGGCTGAGCGGCATGAGCGGCGAGAGGTCGAGGGCGGACTTCGTCTTGACCGACTTCTTCTTGGGCTCGGGGATGGCTTCGACGAAGATCTCGAAGGCCAGCATGGGGCCGGAGGCGTCCATGGCTTTCAGCACGGCCGGATGCAGTTCGCCGAACTCGGCCAGCACGGCCTTGGGACCCAGCTGCAGCCGGGCTGAGCGGCCGGGGTGGTACCAGGGCGAGGCCGAGCCTTGCGCGGTCTGCAGGTTGGCCACGGGCGCGCCGAGTTCTTCCAGCAGGGCGAGGAGGTCGCCCTTGAGGGTGAAGAGGTCCTCGCCCGCCGCCTTTGCCCAGTCACGCGGGGCGTGGGGGCTGAGTAGGGCGGCGATGACCATGCGCTGGTCCTGGGGCTGGTCGCCGCCGAAGATCGGGCCGATCTCGAACAGCGCCGCGTCGGGGAAGCCCCGGCGGGCGTTGCGGGCGGCGGCCTCGACGAGGTTTGGCAGGATCGAGGGCCGCATGCAGTCGAGTTCGGCGGCGATCGGGTTGGCGAGGACGAGGCTGTCGTCTCCGCCGCCGAACAGTTTCGCCGTGGCGCGGGCGGTGAAGCTCCAGGTGACGGCTTCGGCATAGCCGCTGGCGGCCAGGAAGCGGCGGGCGGCGCGGGCGCGGGACTGGCGGGCGGTCAGCACGCCGCCGACGGCGCGAGGCGTCTCCGGCAGGGGCGTCGAGGGCAGGGCGCCGTAGCCGGCGATGCGGGCGACTTCCTCGACCAGATCGGCCTTGCCCTCGACGTCGCGGCGCCAGGTGGGCGGGGTGACGGAGAGACTGGGGGCGGTCCCCTCGATCTTGAAGCCGAGGGCTTCGAGGATCGCGATGCTCCTTGCGGCCGGGATGTCGAGGCCGGCGAGGGCCTTCACATAGGCCGGATCGAAGGCGAAAGCTTTCGGCGGGGCCGGGGCCTGGCCAGAGACGGTTATCTCGGACGCCTCGC
>JANPKF010000722.1:0-1644 GCA_031425895.1 Caulobacteraceae bacterium
GCGGCCTCTTTCAGGCTGTCCATGGCGGTGATCTGCACCCCGCCCATGAAGCCTTCGCCCATCCAGGGCATCAGGTCGGCGACGTCGGCGGGGGCGTGGACGGCGGCCAGCTCGGCGTCGAACGGCGCGGCGATGGCGGCAGCCGCCGCCAGAATCTGCTCGTCACCTGCGCCGCCGGCCAGAGGCGCCATGATACGGGCCCAGCTCATGAGAGTCTCTCCATGTAAGACCAACGAATGTGAGGGGCATGGCGTTCCTGTCGTTGATCTTTGTCAAGCGATGCTCCAGTTGGACGTTCCGGTAGATCAGTGAGGAACAGAAACGATGGCCAAGGCCCCGCGCGGCAAGCAACCACGCGCCTGGCAGCGGATGCTGTCGGGACGCCGCCTGGACCTGCTCGATCCCTCGCCGATGGATATCGAGATCGAGGACATCGCCCACGGCCTGGCCCGGGTGGCCCGCTGGAACGGCCAGACGATCGGCGAGCACGGCTTCTCGGTGGCCCAGCATTCGCTCGTCGTCGAGGAAATCGCCGCCCACATCCAGCCGGATCTGGCGCCGCGCTGGCGGCTGGCGGCGCTGCTGCACGATGCCTCCGAGTATGTGATCGGCGACATGATCAGCCCGTTCAAGGCGGCGCTGGGGGTTTCCTACAAGGACTTCGAGGAGCGGCTGGAGCACGCCATCCACGCCCGCTTCGGCCTGCCGGCGAAGACGCCGCAGAACATCAAGAAGCTGCTCAAGACCGCCGACCGGGCCTGCGCCTATTTCGAGGCGACGCAGCTGGCCGGGTTCACGGTCGAGGAGAGCCTGCAGATTTTCGGAACGCCGCCGGCCGGCTATGACCTGGTGATCCGCCCGCAGCCGCCGGCCGAGGCGCAGGAACGCTATGTGGCGCGGTTCCATACGCTGTCGGAAGCGGCCGGCTATGAGCGGACGCCGCAGGCCTTCAGCACCGAATGAGCCTGTCCCGATGACCCTTATCGTCAGCCCGCTGCGCGATGCGCCGACGGTCATCAAGTGGAAGAAGCCGTCGCACGTCATCACCCTGCTGGAAGAGGGCCTGATGAGCCAGGCGCCGCGGGCGCTGTATCCGGACCGGCACCTGAAGCTGGCCGTGCACGACATCTGGGAACAGGCGGCGGGGGAGACGATCCCGGACGACGGGCTGGTGCGGAAGCTGCTGGATTTCTCGCGCACCTGGGACGGGCGCGACCCGATGCTGGTGCATTGCTGGGCGGGGGTCAGCCGCTCGACGGCGAGCGCGTTTATCGTGGCCTGTGACCGCAACCCGGACGCCGACGAGACGGCGATCGCGGCGGCATTGCGAAAGGCCGGGCCGGGCGCGACGCCGAACCCGTTGATCGTGCGGCTGGCCGACGACGTCATGGGGCGCGGTGGGCGGATGGTCGATGCCGTGCAGGGGATCGGCAAGGGCGTGTACGTCTATCCGGGCGCGCCGTTCGAGATGCCGTCGCGGTATTAGCTCCTCCCCCATCGGGGGAGGTGGGCGACGCGAAGCGGCGGTCGGAGGGGGTCACCGCTCGCGTACGCGGGTAAACCTGTTTCAGCGGAACCGGCGGTGAGGGGGCCGGCCCCCCCACCCGCCGGGGGCGGGGCCCCCCCCCCCCCGGGGGGGGGGGG